>NZ_JAODYT010000015.1:0-82729 GCF_029834875.1 Pseudomonas sp. GD04158
AAACGCCGGCACGCCGGTACAGCGCCCCGGATTGCATCCGGGCTACAAAAGATATCCGCCGCGTCGGAGCACCCGGGCGGCACAGACAACCGTAGCCCGGATGCAATCCGGGGAATGAACACCACTGCGCTCAATACGAACGCAGTAACAGGAGCGCCGATGGCCCTGCCCCGCATCACATCGCCCCACGCCAAGGGCAGCAACCGTACCCAGCAGGTCATGCTGCAGGTGCTGCTGGCCACCGTGCCGGGCATCCTCGCGCTGACCTGGCTGTTCGGCGCCGGCACCCTGTTCAACCTGCTCTGGGCCAGCCTCTGCGCGCTGGGCTTCGAGGCCGCGCTGCTGGCCGCACGCAAGCGCCCGGTGGCCTTCTTCCTCAAGGACTACAGCGCCCTGGTCACCGCCGTGCTGTTGGCCCTGGCCCTGCCGCCCTACTCGCCCTGGTGGCTGACCCTGATCGCCTGCGGCTTCGCCATCGGCTTCGGCAAGCAGCTCTATGGTGGCCTCGGGCAGAACCCCTTCAACCCGGCCATGCTCGGCTATGTGGTGGTGCTGATCTCCTTCCCGGTGGAGATGACCAGTTGGCCCGCGCCGCACGGCGTCGCTGCGCTGGACGGCATCAAGCACATACTCGGTATCGCCAGCCTGCCCGATGGCTGGGCCCAGGCCACCGCGCTGGACGCGCTGAAAGTGAACAAGAGCCTGACCATCGACGAGCTGCGCGCCGCCAATCCGGCCTTCGGCCATTTCGGCGGTGCCGGCAGCGAGGCGGTCAACCTGGCGTTCCTCGCCGGCGGCCTGTACCTGCTGCACAAACGCCTGATCACCTGGCACGCGCCGGTGGGCATGCTCGCTGCGCTGTTCGTCATGAGCCTGCTGTTCTGGAATGGTAGCGGCTCGGACTCCAACGGCTCGCCGCTGTTCCACCTGCTTACCGGCGCCACCATGCTCGGCGCCTTCTTCATCGTCACCGACCCGGTTTCCGGCGCGACCAGCAATCGCGGGCGTCTGGTGTTCGGCATCGGCGTCGGCGTACTGGTCTACGTGATCCGCGCCTGGGGCGGCTACCCGGACGCGGTGGCCTTCGCCGTGCTGCTGATGAACCTCGCGGCGCCGACCATCGATTACTACACCCGGCCGCGCAGCTACGGCCATCGCAAGCCCAACAGCGGCTTCAAGCTGGGAGAATGAGCATGCTGCCGGAAATCAGCCGCTCGATGCTGAAGAACGCCCTGGTGCTCGGCCTGTTCGCCATTGGCACCGTCGGCAGCGTGGCCCTGCTGCAACAGGGCACCGCCACGCGTATCGCCGCCGCCGAGCGCGAAGCGCAGGTGCGCGCCCTGGCCGAAATCCTGCCGGCAGGCAGCTACGACAACCACCTGCTGGACAACCGCATCGAACTCAATGCCCCCGAGCTGGGCCACCGCAGCCCGCAGTCGGCCTACCTGGCATTGAAGGGCGAGCAGCCCAGCGCGCTGATTCTGCCGGTGACCGCACCGGACGGTTACAGCGGCGCCATCCACCTGCTGGTGGGCATCTTCGCCGACGGCCGTCTGGCCGGCGTGCGTGTGCTTGGCCACCGGGAAACCCCGGGCCTGGGCGACAAGATCGAACTGGCCAAGAGCGACTGGGTGCGCAGCTTCGAGGGCAAGTCCCTGAACAACCCTGGCGAAGACGGCTGGGCGGTGAAGAAGGATCGCGGCGAGTTCGACCAGTTCGCCGGCGCCACCATCACCCCGCGCGCCGTGGTCAAGGCCGTGCACGGCGCCCTGCGCTACTTCGACAAGCACCGCGCCCAGTTGCTGGGCCTGGCGGAGGACGAGCAATGACCAGTTATCGCGAAATCAGCTTCAACGGCCTGTGGAAGAACAACCCGGCGCTGGTGCAGCTGCTCGGCCTGTGCCCGCTGCTGGGGGTGAGCAACTCCACGGTCAACGCCCTCGGCCTGGCCCTGGCCAGCGCGGTGGTGCTGGTGTGCTCCAACACCGCCGTGTCGCTGGTGCGCGGCGTGGTCAACACCGCCGTGCGCCTGCCTGCCTTCGTCATGATCATCGCCGCGCTGACCACCTGCATCGAGCTGCTGATGCAGGCCTTCACCTACGAGCTGTACCAGATCCTCGGCATCTTCATCCCGCTGATCACCACCAACTGCGTGATCCTCGGCCGCGCCGACGGCTTCGCCGCCAAGCACGACCCGGCCCGCGCCGCCTATGACGGTCTGATGATGGGGCTGGGCTTCGGCCTGGTGCTGGTCATGATCGGCGCCATCCGCGAGCTGCTCGGCACCGGCGCCCTGTTCGCCAACATGCACCTGCTGTTCGGCCCGATTGCCGCCGAGTGGAAGCTCACCCTGGTACAGGATTACAAGGGCTTTCTGCTGGCCATCCTGCCGCCGGGCGCCTTTATCGTCCTGGGCCTGCTGATCGCCGGCAAGAACCGCATCGACCAGATCGCCGCGGAACGGGCCAAGGCCACCGCGCCCGAAGCCCCTGCACAAAGCCGTCGGGTTCGAGTGACCGGAGTCATCGAATGAACGCCGCCAAACGCCTGGAAATCTTCCGCCGCCTGCACGAGGACAACCCCGAGCCGAAGACCGAGCTGGCCTACAGCACGCCGTTCGAGCTGCTGGTAGCCGTGACGCTATCGGCCCAGGCCACCGACGTCAGCGTCAACAAGGCCACGGCCAAGCTGTTCCCGGTGGCCAATACGCCGGAGGCCATCTACGCCCTGGGCGTCGAGGGACTTTCCGAGTACATCAAGACCATCGGCCTGTACAACAGCAAGGCGAAGAACGTCATCGAGGCCTGCCGCATCCTCATCGAGAAACACGGCAGTCAGGTGCCGGACAACCGCGAGGACCTCGAAGCCCTGCCCGGCGTCGGCCGCAAGACTGCCAACGTGGTGCTCAATACGGCTTTTCGCCAGCTGGCCATGGCCGTGGACACGCACATCTTCCGCGTCAGCAACCGCACCGGCATCGCGCCGGGCAAGAACGTGGTCGAGGTGGAGAAGAAGCTGCTCAAGTTCGTGCCCAAGGATTATCTGCTCGACGCCCACCACTGGCTGATCCTGCACGGACGCTACGTCTGCACCGCACGCAAACCGCGCTGTGGCGCCTGCCGCATCGAGGATCTGTGCGAGTACAAGGCCAAGACTTCCGACGATTGATCGGTCATAGAAAGCAGCGATGCTCTGATTGAAAAAATCTTTTTTACCCGCTCATTTTTTGCCGCTATAAGGTGCGCAAATGGCCCCGGTAACTGGCCTGGAGTGGAATAGATGAGCACTGACAAAGAAGACCTCGAGCTGGACGAAGACTTTGTCGCGGATGAATCGGACGATGCCGAGCCTGCGGTGGAAGTCGCCAAGACCAACCTGACCAAGCGCCGCATCATCGACAACTTCCTCGAAGAGCGTCGCCTGCACAAGCAGCTGGCCGAATACGATTTCGATATCTGATCGCGCCACGCAAGAAGCCCCGCCAACCGCGGGGCTTTTTCGTTTCAGCTCACCGCGCGCAAGGCACGGCGCGCGCACTTGTTGGCGTACATCGCCGCATCGGCCTGGACCAGCAGGCTGTCGAGCCCCTCGTCGGGATTCAGCGACGACTCGCTGACCCCCATGCTCATCGACAGACGCTGCCCGGCGCCGCCCTCTCTGCCACGCAATGCCTGCTCCAGACGCCGCAGCACCTCTTCGCTGTCGCTGTAGTCGCTGGCCAGCACGACGAATTCGTCGCCGCCCAGCCGGGCGATCACGTCGGTGTTGCGGAACTGCGCCTTGAGCACGTCGGCCGCCGCCTTGAGCAAGCGATCCCCGGCGCCGTGGCCGAAGCGATCATTGACCGGCTTGAGCTCGTCGAGGTCGGCATACAGCAGCAGGCAGCGCCCCTTGCGCCGCCGCGCCGCGCGCAGTTCGCGCTCGGCCAGCAGGCGAAAGCCGCGACGGTTGTACAAACCGGTCAGGTCGTCGATCAGCGACAGCTGGCGCACTGCCTGCTCGGCCAGTTGGCGTTCCCGCACCTCTTCCTGCAAGCGTCGATTGGCTTCGGCCAGCTGCGCCGTGCGCTCTTCGACGCGGCGCTCCAGCTCGGCATAGACCTGGACATTCTCCAGAGCCACCGAGGTGGAATCGGCCAACGCCTGTAGCAGTTGCACCTGCTCGTCGGTGGCGTGGCAGTACTCGGCCCAGTAGGTACCGATGGCGCCGATCGGCTCCAGGGT
Source organism: Pseudomonas sp. GD04158 (assembly GCF_029834875.1). Classification (NCBI taxonomy): domain Bacteria; kingdom Pseudomonadati; phylum Pseudomonadota; class Gammaproteobacteria; order Pseudomonadales; family Pseudomonadaceae; genus Pseudomonas; species Pseudomonas sp. GD04158. Next base: position 4,224 of record NZ_JAODYT010000015.1, read on the forward strand.
ACGGATCGGCACCATGACCAGGCTCTTGACGAAGGTCGGCCGATACGCCTCATGGGGAATGCGCGGGTCGGCGTAGATGTCGGGAATCACGGTAGCACTGCGGTTGAGCATGGCCCAACCGCTGATGCAGGCACTCAAGGGGAAACGTTGGCCTTTCCACAGGGGCGAGATGGCGTCCTCGTCGCGATAGAAGCATTGCAGCCCATCGCGCAGGACGAAGGTGGCGCCGTCGGCACCGGTCAGCTCGCGGGCCGCGCTTCGGACGATCTCCGCTACGCGGTCCACATCCTTCGCCATAGAAAGCTCCTGAACCACACGAACGAGGCGCAGAGCTTGGGAATCGGTCTTCATGGAGGCACCTCGCCAGTCAGCGAATGGCCACTATTTTTGTAAGCATTTACTTACAAAGACCGATGACTGTCAATCGTTTCGCTTGGGCGAGAGCAACTCGATCTTGTAGCCGTCCGGGTCCTCGACAAAGGCCAGGATGCTGTTGCCATGCTTCATCGGGCCTGGCTCGCGGGTGATCTTGCCGCCGCGCGAACGGATGTCCTCGCAGGCCTTGTAGACGTCTTCCACTTCCAGGGCGATATGGCCGTAGCCGGTGCCCAGCTCGTAGCTGTCAACGCCCCAGTTGTGGGTCAGCTCGATCACGCTGTTGTGCGCCTCGTCGCCATAGCCGACGAATGCGAGGGTGAACTGACCGTCCGGGTAGTCCTTGCGGCGCAGCAGGGTCATGCCCAGCACCTCGGTGTAGAAGGCGATGGACTTGTCCAGATCGCCAACGCGCAGCATGGTATGCAGCAGTCTCATCAGTTTTTCCTCTTCTAAAAGCAGAACCCCGGCTTGTGGCCGGGGTTCGTCTCACAAGGCGCTCAGCTTATCAGATCAGCTTGCGGCCCTTGCCGGCAGCGATGCGCATGCGCAGGGCGTTGAGCTTGATGAAGCCCGCCGCGTCCTGCTGGTTGTAGGCGCCGCCGTCTTCCTCGAAGGTGGCGATGTTGGCGTCGAACAGCGAATCGTCGGACTTGCGCCCGGTGACGATGACGTTGCCCTTGTACAGCTTCAGGCGCACCACACCGTTCACGTTGGCCTGGGAGGCGTCGATCATCTGCTGCAGCATCAGACGCTCCGGGCTCCACCAGAAACCGTTGTAGATCAGGCTGGCGTACTTGGGCATCAGCTCGTCTTTCAGGTGGGCCACTTCGCGGTCGAGGGTGATCGACTCGATGGCGCGGTGGGCCTTGAGCATGATGGTGCCGCCGGGGGTCTCGTAGCAGCCGCGCGACTTCATGCCGACGTAGCGGTTCTCGACGATGTCCAGGCGACCGATGCCGTTCTCACCGCCGATGCGGTTCAGCTCGGCCAGCACCTGGGCCGGGGTCATCGCCTTGCCGTCAATGGCGACGATGTCACCGGCCTGGTAGGTCAGCTCGATGTAGGTCGGGGTGTCCGGCGCCGCTTCCGGCGACTTGGTCCAACGCCACATGTCTTCTTCGTGCTCGGTCCAGGTGTCTTCCAGCACACCGCCCTCGTAGGATATGTGCAGCAGGTTGGCGTCCATGGAGTACGGCGACTTCTTCTTGCCGTGGCGCTCGATCGGGATGGCGTGCTTCTCGGCGTAGTCCATCAGCTTCTCGCGCGACAGCAGGTCCCACTCGCGCCAGGGGGCGATGACCTTGACGCCCGGCTTCAGGGCATAGGCGCCCAGCTCGAAACGCACCTGGTCGTTGCCCTTGCCGGTGGCGCCGTGGGAGATGGCGTCAGCGCCGGTCTCGTTGGCGATCTCGATCAGGCGCTTGGCGATCAGCGGACGGGCGATGGAGGTACCCAGCAGGTACTCGCCTTCGTAGATGGTGTTGGCGCGGAACATCGGGTAGACGAAATCGCGGACGAACTCTTCGCGCAGGTCGTCGATGTAGATTTCCTTGACGCCCAGGGCCTGAGCCTTGGCGCGGGCCGGCTCGACCTCCTCGCCCTGGCCGAGATCGGCGGTGAAGGTCACCACTTCGCAGTTATAGGTATCTTGCAGCCACTTGAGGATCACCGAGGTGTCCAGGCCACCGGAATAGGCCAGAACTACCTTTTTGACGTCCGCCATGCCATCACTCCACGGGTTGTACGGTAAAACCGGTGATTCTACTGACCCCGCGGGCCAATTTACAGTGGCGCGACAGCTTGTGACGATGAAGCGACCAAAGCTGCGCTCCGAAGGGTCAGGACGGCGTGCTGCCAGCCGGGTCGGCCGGCGCGGTCGGGGCAGGGTCTGCGGGAGCGCTGGGCGGCGCGACTTCGGCCGGCGCCGCGCGGTCCAGACGCAGGGTGGCACGGCGGTTCTTGGCGCGGTTGGCCTCGTTGTTGTTGGGCACCAGCGGGTAGCGCTCGCCATGAAAACGGACGGTAATCTGCTCCGTCGGCACACCGCCGGCCACCAGATACTCCTGCACGGCCAATGCGCGGCGGCGGGACAGGTCGCGATTGGTCAGGCGATTGCCGCTGTTGTCGGCGTGACCGTCGATCTGGAAGCTGTTGATGCTGGGGTCGGCCTTGACGAAGTCCAGAATGATGTCGAGCTTGGCCTTGGCCATGGCATCCAGTTCGATCCCGCCGCCGGGAAAGCCGATCTGCGCCTGGCGAATCTGCTCGAAGTTGACCGGCAGCAGCTTGGCGGTGCACGCCTGGTATTCCTCGTAGGCCTTGTGGAACTTCACCGGCAGCAGGCGCACCTCGAGGTTGTCGCCGCCATTGAGGGTGCGGTGACGCACCAGCGGGCTACGCCCTTCCAGCAGACCGGTGAGCAGCCGCGCACCCTGCTCCTGCGAGCTATTGAACGGCACCTCGCCGTTGCCAACACTGACCACGCCGAGATTGATGTCACCACGCCCCGGTTGCCAGGGCGCCGCTGCCGCCAGCAAGGTCGCCGAGCCGGCGCCCATCCAGCGCTCGCGCGCCTTGAGACGGAAGGTCACCTGCTCACCGGCACGGCGCACGAACTCGCCGCTGCCGAAGTTGCTGATCGACTGACTGAGGCGGCACTCGAACTGATCGCCCTCTACCTTCCATTCCACCTGCTCGATCCGCGTCTGGAAACTGATGGCGTGCGCCGACAGGCACAGAGGCATGCTCGCCAGCAGGCTGATGAGAAGAGATTGGGGCGCACGCACGGTCGGCTCCAGGAAAACGTCGTTCGCTTTGCTATCGGTACGAGCGCGGAAAACTGTAGGGGCGAATTCGTTCGGGAAAGCGCAGAACTCAGCGCAGCGCCAAGGCGAACAAATTGCCTGGCGCACCCTCACAGCGCATTTTCCGACGGTTTCCGGTAGCATTCCGCTCACGTTTTACCCGCCTGGAAACCCCCATGTCCGACCGCCTGACTCTCCTGCGTCCCGATGACTGGCACATTCACCTGCGCGATGGTGCGGTGCTGCCACACACCGTCGGCGATGCCGCGCGCACTTTCGGCCGCGCCATCATCATGCCCAACCTGGTTCCGCCGGTACGCAATGCCGCCGAGGCCGACGCCTATCGCCAGCGCATTCTCGCTGCGCGCCCGGCCGGCAGCCGCTTCGAGCCGCTGATGGTGCTCTACCTCACCGACAACACCAGCCCCGAGGACGTCCGCGCGGCCAAGGCCAGCGGCTTCGTGCATGCGGCCAAGCTCTATCCGGCCGGTGCCACCACCAACTCCGACTCGGGCGTCACCAGCATCGACAAGATCTTCCCGGCGCTGGAAGCCATGGCCGAAGTCGGCATGCTGCTGCTGGTGCATGGCGAGGTGACCCGCGCCGAGATCGACGTGTTCGACCGCGAAAAGGCCTTCATCGACGAGCATCTGACCCGCGTGGTCGAGCGCTTCCCCACGCTGAAAGTGGTGTTCGAGCACATCACCACCCGTGACGCGGTGCAGTTCGTCGAGGCGGCCTCGGCCAACGTCGGCGCCACCATCACCGCGCACCACCTGCTGTACAACCGCAACCACATGCTAGTTGGCGGTATTCGCCCGCACTTCTACTGCCTGCCGATCCTCAAGCGCAACGTGCACCAGGAAGCCCTGCTCGACGCGGCCACCAGCGGCAACGTCAAGTTCTTCCTCGGCACCGACTCGGCTCCGCACGCCAAGCACGCCAAGGAAGCCGCCTGCGGCTGCGCCGGCTGCTACACCGCCTTCGCCGCCATCGAGCTGTACGCCGAGGCGTTCGAACAGCGCAAGGCGCTGGACAAGCTGGAAGCCTTTGCCAGCTTCCACGGCCCGGACTTCTACGGCCTGCCGCGCAACAGCGACAGCATCACCCTGGCGCGTGAGGAATGGACCGTGCCGGCCAGCCTGCCGCTGGGCGACAACAGCGTGGTACCGCTGCGTGCCGGCGAAACCCTGCGCTGGAAGCTGCTGGAGGGCCAGGCGTGAGCGAAGACAGCTACGACGACGAGCTCGAACCCAGCCTGCCTGCCGGCCCGCGCACCCCGATGGCCGCGCGCTTTCGCGGCTACCTGCCGGTGGTAGTGGACGTCGAGACCGGTGGCTTCAATTGCGCCACCGACGCCCTGCTGGAAATCGCCGCGACCACCATCGCCATGGACGAGGGCGGCTTTCTCTATCCGGATCACACGCACTTCTTCCGCATCGAGCCCTTCGAGGGCGCCAATATCGAGGCGGCAGCGCTGGAGTTCACCGGCATCAAGCTCGATCACCCGCTGCGCATGGCGGTGAGCGAGGAGCATGCCCTGGGCGAGATCTTCAAGGGCCTGCGCAAGTCGATCAAATCGGCCGGCTGCAAGCGCGCCATCCTGGTGGGCCACAACAGCAGCTTCGATCTGGGCTTTCTCAACGCCGCGGTGGCGCGTTGCGGAATCAAGCGCAACCCCTTCCATCCCTTCTCCAGTTTCGATACCGCCACCCTGGCCGGCCTCGCCTACGGCCAGACCGTGCTTGCCAAGGCCTGCCAGGCCGCCGGCATCGAGTTCGATGGCAAGGAGGCGCACTCGGCGCGCTACGACACCGAAAAGACGGCCGAGCTGTTCTGCGGCATCGTCAACCGCTGGAAGGAAATGGGCGGCTGGGACGAGTTCGATCAGTAGGGGCAACCCGCTCATGAAAAAACCGGCGCACGCCGGTTTTTTCATATCAGGCCTGGGGCCTGCACCGTTCGTCAGGAGATGCGAGCATTCGCAATCGATCTTTGACAAGCATTCTCATTAACATTAGTATCCGACCCATCGAACAGAACTACCAAGACGAGCCTTGCTTATGTACGTCTGCCTCTGTGAAGGTGTCACCGATACGCAAATCCGCGACGCGGTCTATGAAGGCTGCTGCAGCTACCGTGAAGTCCGCGGCACCCTGGGCATCGCCAGCCAGTGCGGCAAGTGCGCCTGCCTGGCCAAGCAGGTGGTACGCGAGACCATCGCCGAAGTGCAGAGCAGCCAGGCCAGCCTGGCCTACCCCGCCGGTTTCGCGGCCGCCTGATAGATGAATGAAACAAAAAACCGGATCGAATGATCCGGTTTTTTTTCGCCCGAACGTTGGTCGCGCGCGAAGGCTACAGGCCGTCGCGCTCCACATGGTCGAGGTTCACCGCCTCGCCCGGCTTGGCGTGCAGCTTGGCGCGGATGTCCTCGAAGATCGCGTCATACTCCTTGTGCGCACGCATGATCGGGCTGTTGTTGGGGTGCAGACCATGCTTGGCCACCAGCCGGGATATCACGCTGGCGAAGTTGAAGGCTGTATCGCGGTGCATCTCGAAGACTTCCTCGAAGGCCTTGCCGTCGATCTCGCCCACCAGGCGCCCATGCAGCATGGGACCCTCCGGGGAGTCCTTGCGGACCTCGTAGTAGAAATCGATGCTGTACGCCGGCTGCCCGCCCAGGCCAGGCGGATTGCTGCGGTGCAGATGGCCAGGTTCGAACATGGTCCCCTCCTTTGAAACTGCGCGTCTGGAACTCCCTGACGGGAGCGTTCGCAGAGTCTAGACCGATCGCCGCTGCGCTGCTGCGCCCTCGTTCAGTGCAGCGTCCCGTCCCCTGCCCTTTCCTGCACCAGCACCCAGGGCGCCACCACCACGGCCCAGAGCTGCGGATCGCGCGTCAGCAGATCTTCGGCACGCGCATCCTCGAGGCGGCCCACCAGCCCCTCGCTCATCCACTGCGCGACACGTGCCTGATCGTTCTCGGCCACGGCCTGCGCGACCGCGACCAGATCCTGATTGCCCTCGACCCAGAGCAACGCGCCACGGGCGAAGAAAGGCTGCAATTCCTGCCAGCGAATCGGCGCGGTTTCGCCAAGCAGCTTGGCATAGAGGGTGCTAGATTGATCCGTCATGGTGTGGCCTGTGTCGATGGCGTGAATGAGGGCGCGCAATGATAGCGTCAGCAGCCCCTCTGGCAACCGCACGACGCTCGCCAACCGACTGAAGCCACGCCGTTTTTCTATACATTCCTTGCAATTACGCGACACCCCCGTGTTTCGCCTCCAGCTACCGGCTTTTCAAGGCGCAAATTCGCGCTCTAAACTGCTCCGGTACAGTTGCCGGAGGCTTTACCGGGATAATGGACCCGGTTCTGCAGCTTCGGCCGCAAGAACTACAACAACGATAAACACAAGAGTGGAGCACTCATGAACAAGGCTACTAAGCAGATTTCCAAGCTGTTCGCGGCAATGGCACTGGCGGGGGCGGCCAGCTATTCGATGGCGGCCGACAACATCAAGATCGGCCTGGCCGGTCCGGTGACCGGTGCCGTCGCTCAGTACGGTGAGATGCAATTCATCGGCGCCAAGATGGCCATCGAGCAGATCAACAAGGCTGGCGGCGTGAACGGCGCCCAGCTCGAAGGCGTGGTCTATGACGACGCTTGCGATCCGAAGCAGGCCGTGGCCGTTGCCAACAAGATCGTCAACGACGGCGTCAAGTTCGTGGTTGGCCACCTGTGCTCCAGCTCCACTCAACCGGCTTCCGACATCTACGAAGATGAAGGCATCCTGATGATCACCGCGGCTTCCACCAGCCCGGACATCACCGCTCGTGGCTACGAGCTGGTGTTCCGCACCATCGGTCTGGACAGCCTGCAGGGCCCGACCGCCGGTAACTTCATCGCCGACCACGTCAAGCCGAAGAACGTTGCCGTCATCCACGACAAGCAGCAGTACGGCGAAGGCATCGCCACCGCGGTCAAGCAGACCCTGGAAGGCAAAGGCGTGAAGGTTTCCCTGTTCGAAGGCATCAACGCCGGCGACAAGGACTTCTCCGCTCTGATCGCCAAGCTGAATCAGGCTGGCGTCGACTTCGTCTACTACGGCGGCTACCACCCGGAACTGGGCCTGCTGCTGCGCCAGACCAAGGAGCGTGGCCTGAACGTCAAGTTCATGGGTCCGGAAGGCGTGGGTAACAAGGAAATCTCCGCCATCGCAGGTCCCGCCTCCGAAGGTCTGCTGGTGACCCTGCCGAAGTCCTTCGACCAGGATCCGAAGAACCAGGCGCTGGTCGAGGCCTTCAAGGCCAAGAACGAAGACCCGAGCGGTCCGTTCGTGTTCCCAGCCTACGCTGCCGTTCAGGTCATCGCTGAAGGCATCGAGAAAGCCGGCGATACCGACACCGCCAAAGTGGCCGCAGCCCTGCGCGCCAACAGCTTCGACACCCCCACCGGCACCCTGGCCTTCGACGAGAAGGGCGATCTGAAGGACTTCAGCTTCGTGGTGTACGAGTGGCACCAGGACGGCACCAAGTCCGAAGCCAAGTAAGCTTCCTGTCTGAGCCAAAGCCCACTGCCTCCAGCAGTGGGCTTTGTTTATTAGAAGAATTCCGGCCTCGCGCTGCGCCACAAGCGCCGCTTTACGCAAGCGCCCAGGAGTTAGGCAATGCCTGATCTTTATCACTACCTGCAACAGCTGCTCAATGGGCTGACCATTGGCAGCACCTATGCCCTGATCGCCATCGGCTACACCATGGTCTACGGCATCATCGGCATGATCAACTTCGCCCATGGCGAGGTTTACATGATTGGCTCGTACGTAGCCTTCACCGTGATCGCCGGCCTCGCCATGTTCGGCCTGGAAGCCGTGCCCTTCGTGATGATCGCGGCGTTCGCCGCCACCATGATCGTCACCAGTGCCTACGGTTACAGCATCGAACGGGTGGCCTACCGCCCACTGCGCGGCGGCAACCGTCTCATCCCGCTGATCTCCGCGATCGGCATGTCGATCTTCCTGCAAAACGCCGTGTTGCTTTCACAGGACTCCAAGGACAAGGCCATCCCCAGCCTGCTGCCTGGCAATTTCATCCTCGGTGAAAGCGCCGCCAACGGCGTGGTGGTGTCCTACATGCAGGTGCTGATCTTCATCGTGACCTTCGTCGCCATGATCGGTCTGACCCTGTTCATCTCCCGTTCGCGCCTGGGCCGCGCCTGCCGCGCCTGCGCCGAAGACCTGAAGATGGCCAACCTGCTCGGCATCAACACCAACAACATCATTGCCCTGACCTTCGTCATCGGCGCGGCGCTGGCCGCCATCGCCTCGGTGCTGCTGGGCATGAACTACGGCGTGATCAACCCGCACCTGGGCTTCCTCGCCGGCATCAAGGCCTTCACCGCCGCGGTACTCGGCGGTATCGGCAGCATTCCGGGCGCGGTGCTCGGCGGCTTGCTGCTGGGTGTGGCCGAAGCCTTCGGCGCCGATATCTTCGGCGATCAATACAAGGACGTGGTGGCGTTCAGCCTGCTGGTGCTGGTGCTGCTGTTCCGTCCCACCGGCATCCTTGGCCGCCCGGAGGTGGAAAAGGTATGAGCCTCACCACCATCAAGAGCCTCAAATCCGCGATTTTCAGCGCCCTGCTGGTGCTGATCATCTCCTACCCGGTCCTGGGCCTGAAGCTGACCACCGTGGGCATCAGCCTGCGCGTGGAAGGCGCCACCGCCTTCGAACTCTGGTGCATCGGCGGCGCCGCCGCGCTGATCTTCCTCTGGCAACTGCTGCGTGACCGCATCACCCCGGCCTGGGCCCAACTGCCCAAGCTGCCCAGCGGCTCCGGCCAGATCGGCAACTTCCTCACCCTGCCCTCCACCCAGCGCTGGATCATCCTGGCGATGGTCATGGTGGCACTGGTGTGGCCGTTCTTCGCCAGCCGCGGCGCGGTGGACATCGCCACGCTGATCCTGATCTACGTGATGCTCGGCCTCGGCCTGAACATCGTCGTGGGCCTGGCCGGTCTGCTCGACCTGGGCTACGTCGGTTTCTACGCCGTCGGCGCCTACAGCTACGCGATCCTGGCGCACTACTTCGGTCTGGGCTTCTGGATCTGCCTGCCGCTGGCCGGCATGATGGCGGCGCTGTTCGGCTTCCTGCTGGGCTTCCCGGTGCTGCGCCTGCGCGGTGACTACCTGGCCATCGTCACCCTCGGTTTCGGCGAGATCATCCGCATCCTGCTGCGCAACATGACCGAGTACACCGGTGGCCCCAACGGTCTGAGCATCGCCAACGAAAACAAGCCGACCCTGTTCGGTCTGTCCTTCGAGCGCCGCGTGCCGGCGGACATGCCGACCTTCCATGGCTTCTTCGAGATCGCCTACAACTCGCAGTACAAGGTGATCTTCCTCTACCTGATCGCCCTGCTGCTGGTGCTGCTGACCCTGTTCCTGGTCAACCGCCTGCTGCGCATGCCGATCGGTCGCGCCTGGGAAGCCCTGCGCGAGGACGAGATCGCCTGCCGTGCACTGGGTCTGAACCCGACCGTGATCAAGCTCTCGGCCTTCACCATCGGCGCCAGCCTGGCAGGTTTCGCCGGCAGCTTCTTCGCCGCGCGTCAGGGCCTAGTGACGCCGGAGTCGTTCACCTTCATCGAGTCGGCGATGATCCTCGCCATCGTGGTACTCGGCGGCATGGGCTCGCAGCTGGGCGTGATCCTCGCTGCCATCGTCATGGTGATGCTGCAGGAAATGCGGGAACTGAGTGAGTACCGCATGCTGTTCTTCGGTCTGGTCATGATCTTCATGATGATCTGGCGCCCGCAAGGGTTGCTGCCGATGCAACGTCCCCACCTGGAGCTGAAGCGATGAGCCGCACGATTCTCGAAGTAAGCGGCCTGACCATGCGTTTCGGCGGCCTGCTGGCCGTCAACGAGGTGGGCCTCAACGTCAAGGAAAAGCAGGTGGTCTCGATGATCGGCCCGAACGGCGCCGGCAAGACCACCGTGTTCAACTGCCTGACCGGCTTCTACCAGCCGACCTCCGGCAGCATCCGCCTGAACGGCGAGTCGATCGAAGGCCTGCCGGGCCACAAGATCGCGCGCAAGGGCGTGGTGCGGACCTTCCAGAACGTGCGTCTGTTCAAGGACATGACCGCGGTGGAAAACCTGCTGGTGGCCCAGCATCGCCACCTCAACACCAGCTACCTGGCCGGCCTGTTCAAGACCCCGGGCTTTCGCCGCAGCGAACGCGAGGCCATGGATTTTGCCGCCTACTGGCTGGAGCAGGTCAACCTGGTGGACTTCGCCAACCGCAGTGCCGGTACCCTGGCCTACGGTCAGCAGCGTCGCCTGGAAATCGCCCGCTGCATGATGACGCGCCCGAGCATCCTGATGCTCGACGAGCCGGCCGCCGGCCTCAACCCGCGCGAGACCGAAGACCTCAAGGCGCTGATCGGCGTGCTGCGTGACGAACACAACGTCACCGTGCTGCTGATCGAGCACGACATGAAGCTGGTGATGAGCATTTCCGACCACATCTACGTGATCAACCAGGGCACTCCCCTGGCCGACGGCACGCCGGACGACATCCGCAACAACCCGGACGTGATCAAAGCCTATCTGGGGGAGGCGTAATCCATGCTGAGCTTCAACAACGTCTCAACCTTCTACGGCAAGATCCAGGCGCTGCACGATGTCAGCATCGAAGTGCAGAAAGGCGAGATCGTCACCCTGATCGGTGCCAACGGCGCCGGCAAGTCGACCCTGCTGATGACCCTGTGCGGCAACCCGCGCGCCACCAGCGGCAGCATCCGTTACCTGGGTGAAGAGCTGGTGGGCATGGATACCCCGGAGATCATGCGCAAGAGCATCGCCATCGTGCCGGAAGGCCGTCGCGTGTTCGCCCGCCTGACCGTCGAGGAAAACCTGGCCATGGGCGGCTTCTTCGGCGACAAGGCGGAGAATCAGGCGCAACTGGACAAGGTCCTGCACCTGTTCCCGCGCCTGAAGGAGCGCTTCGCCCAGCGTGCCGGCACCATGAGCGGTGGCGAGCAGCAGATGCTCGCCATCGGCCGTGCCTTGATGAGCAAGCCCAACCTGCTGCTGCTCGACGAGCCGTCGCTGGGTCTGGCGCCGATCATCATCCAGCAGATCTTCGACATCATCGAGCAACTGCGCAAAGACGGCGTGACCATCTTCCTGGTCGAGCAGAACGCCAACCAGGCGCTGAAGCTGGCCGATCGTGGCTATGTGCTGGAGAACGGCCACATCGTCATGCAAGGTAGCGGCGAAGAGCTGCTCAACGACCCGAAGGTACGCGACGCCTACCTCGGTGGCTGAGCGCAACCTGCGACATGGAAACCGCCCTTCGGGGCGGTTTTTTTATTTTCCGGGATGCATTTGGACGACGCCTGGCTGGTGCGCGGGGCGTAGCCAACGAAACGGCAAAGTCTTAAGCGAATATTTCCGCCCCCTTGCACCCTCCTCCCCGGGGATTAGGCTCAGGGTCTCAAGCCTTGCGAGACCACGCCCATGCGCAAATCCCTGCTCCTGCTACTGGTCCTCAGCCTGCTGCTCGGTGCCTGCAGCCGCATCGACCTGGCCTACCGCAATCTGGACCGGCTGATTCCCTGGAAGCTCGGCGACTACGTGGCCCTGAACAGCGAACAGAAGGCCTGGCTCAAACCGCAGCTGCAGGAGCACCTGAGCTGGCACTGCAGCGTGGAGTTGCCGCGCTATGTGGATTGGCTGGAGCGTAGCCGGCAAGCGCTGAGCAGCCGCGACAGCCAGGCTCTGGCCGGCCAGCTGGAAGCCTTCGACAGCGCCATGCAGCGCATCGCCGTGGAGATCACCCCGAGCGCCACCGAGCTGCTGCGCGGCCTGAGCCCGCGCCAGGTGGAGCAACTGTTCGCCGCCCTCGACGAGCAGAACGCCGAACTGCGCGAAGAGTTTCTCGAACCGCCGCTGGAGCAGCAGATCGCCCGCCGCGCCGAGCGCATGAGCGAGCGCCTGCAGCCCTGGTTCGGCAAGCTCAACGCGGCGCAGCGCCAACGGGTCGACGACTGGGCCGAGGGCCTGGGCGCGCAGAATCGGGTGTGGCTGGACAACCGCCTGGCCTGGCAGCAGGCCCTGCGCGAAGCGCTCGAGGCACGCCGCGGCGATGACTTCGACGCACGCATGGCGGCGCTGCTGCAGGAGCGCGAACGGTTCTACACCGACGCCTACAAGGCCAGCTACCAGGCCAATCGCCAGGCCATGGCCGAGATGATCGTCGACCTCATCGCGCAGGCCGACGACTCGCAGCTCAGACGGGCACAGCAGCGCCTGAGCAGCCTGCAGGCCGACCTGGCCGCGCAGCAGTGCCAAGCGGGCGAGTCGGTAGCCAGCCGTTGAAACGACGGGCGCGCGCAGCCTGCCCCTGAGCCATAGGCTGCAATCGCGGCTATAGCGCCGGCAGACGCCAGTCGATGGGGCTCATGCCGTTCTGTGCGAGGAACTGGTTGCAGCGGCTGAAATGACCGTTGCCGATGAAACCGCGATGGGCGGACAACGGCGATGGATGCGGCGAACGCAGCACCAGATGCTTGGTCGGGTCGATCAGGCGCTGCTTGCTCTGCGCATGGCTGCCCCAGAGCAGGAACACCACCTTGGGCTGATGCTCGCTGACCACCTCGATCACCCGGTCGGTGAACGGCTGCCAGCCCTTGGCCGCGTGCGAGCCGGCATTGCCGCGCTCCACCGTCAGCGAGGTGTTGAGCAGCAGCACGCCCTGATCGGCCCAGCTCTGCAGGTAGCCGTGGGCGGGGATGTCGAGATTGAGGTCGCGCTTGAGTTCCTTGTAGATGTTCACCAGCGACGGCGGCGTCTGCACGCCCGGCTGCACCGAGAAGCACAGCCCGTGCGCCTGACCCGGCCCGTGGTATGGATCCTGGCCGATGATCACCACCTTGACCTGGTCCAGCGGCGTGGAATTGAGGGCGTTGAAGATCAGCGGGCCCGGCGGATAGATCTCCTTGCCGGCGGCCTTCTCCGCCCGCAGGAACTCGCGCAGCTCCTTCATGTAGGGCTTGTCGAACTCCTCGCGCAGCGCGTGTTTCCAGCTGGCTTCGAGCTTGATGCGATCTTCGGTCATGACAGTTCCTGCAGCGACAAAACGAGTGCAGGCACGCTAGAGAAGGGGGGGATGCAAGTCAAGAAAGCGCTTGCCGGCGCCACGCAGGATGCTTTGCTAGCCTTTCCGGCATCGCCTCAACCGATGAACCCAAGCCGATGCCCACCTCTACCGATACCCTGCGCATGGCGTTGCTCAACCGCTTCCTCAAGGGCGAAGCCAGGATTCCGCAGATGCCTGAAGCCGCCGTTCGCATCCGCAAGCTGCTGGATGACCCGCGAACCTCCCTGGAACAGCTGACCCGGGTGATCACCGGCGACCCGCCGCTGGCCGCGTACCTGATGCAGTTTTCCAACACGCCCCTGCTGCGTGGCGACCGCGCCTGCAGCTCGCTGCGCGAACTGCTGAGCCGCCTGGGCACCCGCCAGCTGGCCGATCTGGTGCTGGGCTTCAGCCTGCAGCATCTGTTCACCAGTACCGAACCGGCCCTGCAGCAGGCCTTTCGCACGCGCTGGCGCAGCGCCCGAGAGCGCGCCGCCCACTGCGCGGTCCTGGCCCAGCGCACCGGCCTGTCGCTGGACGACGCCATGCTCGGCGGCCTGCTGCAGGACATCGGCAGCCTGCCGCTGCTCTCGGAGCTGGAGCACTGGCCGAACGTGCCGCGCGAGAGCGATACGCTGCACGAGCTGTGCGACCAGCTGTCCGGTGACCTCGGCGCTCTGATTCTGACGCGCTGGCAGCTGCCCTCGGCAGTGATCGAATCCACGCGCCTCTTTGGCCAATGGCAACGCCAGCATGACGGCGCTGCCGACCTGGCGGATCTGGTACTGCTGGCCAGCGCTCTGCAGAGCAACCGGTCGCTGCCCGAGCCGCTGCCGGCGCAGGCGAAGCTGGGTCTGGAGCAACCGCTCGGCGAACTGAGACAGGAGCTCGCCGACGAGCTGAACCTGTGGAAGCGCCTGCTCGCCTGAAGCCTCTGCTATGCAGCCTCATCAGGCAACTGGATGCAGCTTGCCCATGCCCACGCGGCGGTCGAGACTCTCTCGCACAGCCCGCGCAGGAGGTCACATGAGCGACTCCATCGGCATCAGCCGCGAGCGTCTGGAACAGGCGCTCGCCCACTCCACCTTCGCCCAACTGCTCGGCGCCGAGCTGCTCGACTTCGCGCCGGGCCGGGTCAGCCTGCAGGTACGCAGCCGCCCCGACCTGTGCCAGCACCATGGCTACATGCACGGCGCGGTGGTCGGTTTCATGGTCGACAGCGGTTGCGCCTGGGCCGCGGCGTCGATGGTCGGCGACGTGGTCACCAGCGAATACAAACTCAACCTGCTTGCCCCGGCGCTCGGCGAACGCCTGCTGTGCCGCGCCGAAGTGCTCAAGGCCGGGCAGCGCCAGGCAGTCTGCCGGGCCGATGTGTTCGCCCTGAAAGATGGCCAGGAGAAGCTGGTGGCCACCGGCCTGGCGACCATCGCGCGGGTGTAGCGGACGCGCGACTAGCAGGCCGTTGAAAAACGTAGGCGAGGCAGCCAGTGCAATACCGATGGCGGCCCCGCAAAAACAGCCGAAAAACGACCGGGGTCGCGTCCGACTTTACGTGTTGTAAATGAGCATTTTGATGGGGGCGCCTAGCTCGGACTCGCGCACGAGGCTGTTTTTAACGCAGCAATGGCAACGCAGGTAGTTTTCAACAGCCTGCTAGCCCTGATGCAGCGCCCGGTAATGGCTGGGCGCCATGCCCACCACCTTGCGAAACAGCCGCGAGAAGTAATAGGGGTCCTCGTAACCCAGCTGCTCGGCGACCTGACGCACCTCGATATCGCCACGGTCGAGCAGACGGCAGGCCAGCGCCATCTTCAGCTGGATGAAGTCCTGGATCGGCGCATGGCCGGTCAGCGCGCGGTAGGTCTTGGCGAAGTGAAAGCGCGAGAGCTTGAACTGCGCCGCCAGTTCGTCGAGGTTGAGGTTGCCGTGCAGGTGGGCGCGCATCACCGCCTGCACCGCTTCGATATCCAGCACCCGCCCGGATTTCAGACTGACCCGCGCCGGCAGCACCGCCAGGGAGCTGAGCATCGCCTGCAGGCGGTGCGCAGCATGGATGAAGGGCAAGGCGTTGAGGCCCTGCCGCTGCAGACCCAGCAGCGCCTCGAAGTCGCCGAGCAAACGCGGCTGCACACCGATGCGCCGCAGCGTCTGCGCGCCCAGCAGACGCAGGAAGTCCTCGCTGAGGCTGCCGTCGAAGTGCACCCAATAGATCGTCCAGGGGCTTTGCCCATCGGCGCCATAGGCATGCGGCACGTCCTTGGGCAGCAGCAGCAGATCGCCAGCAGCAACCTCGAATCGTCCATCCGTCGCTTCCAGCCAGCCCCTGCCGGAGCGGCAATAGATCAGTAGGTGATCGTCCGGCTGCAGGCGCCGCATCTGGTGTCCGGCCGCGTCAGGGTAGAAGCCCATGGCCAGGGGATAGCAGCCCGAGCTGAGCGGATGGCGTACCAGCAGGCGGCGCAGGCGCGGCGGCGTGATGAAGCGCTGCCCGCCGAGTGGCAGCGGCCAGTTGGAGGTTTCCACCCGCAGGCCCATGACGATCATTCCTTGCAAACGCTCATGAATGACAAGATCGTCCATCCGCAGGCCAAGATCGTCAATCCACAAGGCGGCGTCGAGTGGCTATAAAGAGACGGTACAAGAACAAAGGAGGCGAGCATGCCCCGTACCCTGCCGCAACTGATCGACGGTCAATGGCGCGCCAGCCAGGCTCACGAACTGATCGAAGTCACTGACCCGGCCACCCAGGAGGTGCTCGCCCTCGCCCCCAAGGCCACCGCCGAGGAAATCGAGGCGGCCGTGGCCAGCGCCCAGCAGGCCTTTCTCGCCTGGCGCGAGGTGCCGGTATCGGAGCGGGCCCGCTTGATGCTGCGCTACCAGCATCTGCTCAAGGAACATCACGACGAGTTGGCGGAGATTCTCGCCGCGGAAACCGGCAAGACCTTCGCCGATGCCAAGGGCGATGTGTGGCGCGGCATCGAAGTGGCCGAGCATGCCGCCAACATCGCCAGCCTGGTGATGGGCGAGACGGTGGAGAACGTCGCTCGCGAGATCGACACCGCCAGCTGGATTCAGCCGCTGGGCGTGTGCGTCGGCATCACCCCGTTCAATTTCCCGGCGATGATCCCGCTGTGGATGTTTCCGCTGGCCATCGCCTGCGGCAATACCTTCATCCTCAAGCCGTCGGAACAGGACCCGATGACGCCCAACCGTCTGGCCGAACTCTTCCTCGAGGCCGGCGCGCCGGCCGGGGTGCTGCAGGTGCTGCATGGCGGTCGCGAGCAGGTCGACGCCCTGCTGGTGCACCCGGCGGTACGCGCGGTGTCCTTCGTCGGCTCGGTAACGGTGGGCCAGCACGTCTACCGCACCGGCACCCAGCACCTGAAACGGGTGCAGGCCTTCGCCGGAGCCAAGAACCATATGGTGATCATGCCGGACGCGCCGAAGGATCAGGTGCTCAGCAACCTGCTCGGCGCCAGTTGCGGCGCCGCCGGGCAGCGCTGCATGGCGATCAGCGTGGCGGTGTTCGTCGGCGAGGCAAAACAGTGGATCGACGAGTTGGCGACGCAGATGGCCGCACTGCGCCCCGGTCACTGGCAGGATGGCGGCGCCGCCTACGGCCCGCTGATCAGCCCGCAGGCACGCCAGCGCGTGCTGCGCCTGATCGATGAAGGCAAGGCCGAGGGCGCCGAGTGCCTGCTCGACGGTTCGCAGTGCACGGTGGAGGGCTACCCGGACGGCAACTGGGTCGGGCCGACCCTGTTCCGCGGCGTGACGTCGAAGATGGGCCTGTACCGCGAGGAGATCTTCGGCCCGGTGCTGGTGTGCATGGAGGTGGACAGCCTGGAAGAGGCCATCGAACTGGTCAACGCCAGCCCCTACGGCAACGGCACCAGCCTGTTCACCCGCTCCGGCGGCGCCGCGCGGCACTTCCAGCACGCGGTGGAGGTCGGCCAGGTCGGCATCAACGTGCCGATTCCGGTGCCGCTGCCGTTCTTTTCCTTCACCGGCTGGAAGGGTTCGTTCTACGGCGACCTGCACGCCTACGGCAAGCAGGCGGTGCGTTTCTACACCGAAACCAAGACGGTCACGACCCGCTGGTTCGACGACAAGCCACTCGGCGAGGGTCCGAACATGACTATCCAGCTGAAATGAGAACTGGGTGATGCTTTCTTAGACTAATAGACGATCACCCGAACTGGACGAGCGGCGTAAAACGGTTCTCTGCAGAACAAAAACAAGGAGAACTGCAATGCGCCAACTCACAGCCATCCTGGCCCTGTGGGCCGGGGTTACCGCCTGCGTGCAAGCTGCCGAGCCGATCACCCTCGGGCTCAACTACCCGCGCACAGGACCATACAAGGAGGAGGGATTGGCGCAGATGCGTGGAGCCCTGCTGGCCATCGACGAGATCAATGCCGCTGGCGGCGTGCTGGGAAGGCCCCTGCGCCTGTCCAGCAAGGACACCGCCTCGCGCCCGGCCAAGGCGGAAAAGAACGTCGACAAGCTGGCCGCCGAAGGCGCGGTGATGCTCTTCGGCGGTGCCTCCAGCGCCGTGGCCATCGCCGCCGGCAAACGCGCCAAGCAGCATGGCCTGCTGTATTTCGGCACCCTCACCTACTCCAACGACACCACCGGCAAGGACGGCCACCGCTACATGTTCCGCGAGTGCAACAACGCCTGGATGAGCGCCAAGGTGCTCGGCCAGTACCTGAGCAAGACCTTGCCGAACAAGCGCTACTTCTACGTCACGGCCGATTACACCTGGGGCCATACCAGCGAGGCTTCGTTGCGCCAGGCCACTTCGAGCGACAACGCCGCCCAGCACGCCGGCGTGCGCGTCCCCTTCCCTGGCGCGCGCCTGGCCGATTATCAGGATGCCCTGACCCAGGCCGCCGCGAGCAAGGCCGACATCCTCGCCCTGGTGCTGTTCGGCGAGGACCTGGTGCGCGCCATGCGCATCGCCAAGGACCTGGGCCTGACCGAGCGCATGCAGATCGTCGCCCCCAACCTCACCCAGAGCATGGTCGAACAAGCCGGCCCGGACCTGATGCAGGGCGTGATCGGCACCGAACCCTGGACCTGGCGCGTGCCGGCGCTGGAGAAGTCCGCGCGTGGCGAAGCCTTCGTCCAGGCCTTCAAGACCCGCTACCAGATGTACCCCTCCAGCTCCGCCGCTTCGGCCTACAGCATCGTCCAGCAGTGGGCCGATGCCGCCAAGCGCGCCAACAGCCTCGATAGCGAAGCGCTGATCAAGGCGCTGGAGGGCCACCGCTACAGCCTGCTGAAGGGCGAGCAGCAATGGCGCGCCTTCGATCACCAGAACCTGCAGACGGTCTACGCGGTGAAAGTGAAGCCGCGCGACGAGGTGCTCAAGGACCCGCTCAAGCAGGACTACTTCGAAATCGTCGACCGCCTCGACGCCAGCACGGCGCTGCCCAGCCTCGCCGACTGGCAGGCCGAGCGCCGGGCCGGCGGCCAACCCCTGACCTTGCAATGAGATGCCATGGACTTCGAACTCAATGACGAGCAACGCCTGCTGACCGACAGTGCCCGCGCCTTTGCCACGCGGGAACTGGCGCCCCATGCCGCGGACTGGGACCGCGACCACCACTTCCCCCTGGAGGTGATCCGCCGCGCCGCCGAGCAGGGCTATCTGGCCCTCTATCTGAAGGAGGAGGATGGCGGGCTGGGGCTGTCACGGCTGTCCAGTTCATTGATCTTCGAACAGCTGGCGGCCGGTTGCGTAGCCACCACCGCCTACCTGACCATCCACAACATGGCCACCTGGATGCTCGCCAGCTTCGCCAGTGCCGAGCTCAAGGACGCCTGGCTACCGGGCCTGGCCTCCGGCCAGTTGCTCGCCTCCTACTGCCTGACCGAGCCGGATGCCGGCTCGGACGCCGCCAACCTGCGCACCCGCGCGCGGCGTGACGGCGACGATTACGTCATCGATGGCAGCAAATGCTTCATCTCCGGCGCGGGTTCGACCGATGTGCTGATCGTCATGGCGCGCACCGGCGAGGACGGCGCCAAGGGCATCTCCTGCTTCCTGGTGCCGGCCGATGCCCCTGGCGTGCGCTACGGACGCAACGAGGACAAGATGGGCTGGAAGGCGCAGCCGACCCGCACCATCACCTTCGACGGCGTGCGCATCCCCGCCAGCCACCGCATCGGCCCCGAGGGCGAAGGCTTCGTCTACGCCATGAAGGGCCTCGACGGCGGGCGTCTGAATATCGCCAGCTGCTCGCTCGGCGCGGCCCAGGCGGCGCTGCAGCAGAGCCTGCGCTACGTCGAGGAACGCAAACAGTTCGGCAAGCCCCTCAGCGAATTCCAGGCGCTGCAGTTCAAGCTCGCCGACATGCTCACCGACCTCACCGCCAGCCGGCAGATGGTGCGCCTGGCCGCGCACAAGCTCGACCGCGGCCATGGCGAGGCCAGCCTCTACTGCGCCATGGCCAAGCGCTTCGCCACCGATCACTGCTTCAGCGTCTGCAACGAAGCCCTGCAACTGCACGGCGGCTACGGCTATCTGAATGACTATCCACTGGAACGCTGGGTACGCGATGCCCGTGTACACCAGATACTGGAAGGCACCAACGAGATCATGCGGGTGATCGTCGCGCGCCGCCTGCTGCAGCAGGGCGGCATGCTCGATCGCCTGCTCTGAACCAGACAGCGCACCCGCAGGCGCCGGTGGCCGGCGATCTCGACGAGGTCGCCAACACCTGGGCTCCTACAATGAAGCCATAACGGGGAATCTCATGACTACCGCACTGGAAACCTACAAATCCGGCATCTTCGACCTGACCCACAAGCTGACCGTGGAAAAGCACGGCCATACCGCGCTGATCACCATCAACCATCCGCCGGCCAACACCTGGGACCGCGACT
The DNA here is from genome assembly GCF_029834875.1 of Pseudomonas sp. GD04158. Classification (NCBI taxonomy): domain Bacteria; kingdom Pseudomonadati; phylum Pseudomonadota; class Gammaproteobacteria; order Pseudomonadales; family Pseudomonadaceae; genus Pseudomonas; species Pseudomonas sp. GD04158. The sequence goes on from NZ_JAODYT010000015.1 coordinate 24,441, forward strand.
CGCTGATCGGCCTCAAGCAGGTGGTCGAGCACCTCAACCGTGACGACGAGGTCTACGCCCTGGTGGTGACCGGCCAGGGACCGAAGTTCTTCTCCGCCGGCGCCGACCTGAACATGTTCGCCGACGGCGACAAGGCGCGCGCCCGCGAGATGGCCCGACGCTTCGGCGAAGCCTTCGAGACCCTGCGCGATTTCCGCGGCGTGTCCATCGCCGCGATCAACGGCTACGCCATGGGCGGCGGCCTGGAATGCGCCCTGGCCTGCGACATCCGCATCGCCGAACGCCAGGCGCAGATGGCCCTGCCGGAAGCGGCCGTGGGCCTGCTGCCGTGCGCCGGCGGCACCCAGGCGCTACCCTGGCTGGTGGGTGAAGGCTGGGCCAAGCGCATGATCCTCTGCGGCGAGCGTATCGACGCCGAAACCGCCCTGCGCATCGGCCTGGTCGAGCAGGTGGTGGATACCGGCGAGGCGCGCGGCAGCGCCCTGCTGCTGGCCGCCAAGGTGGCGCGGCAGAGCCCGGTGGCGGTGCGCACCATCAAGCCGCTGATCCAGGGCGCGCGCGAGCGCGGCCCGAACACCTGGCTGCCGGAAGAGCGCGAGCGCTTCGTCGACCTGTTCGACGCCGACGATACCCGCGAGGGCGTCAACGCCTTCCTGGAAAAACGCGACCCGCAGTGGCGCAACAAATGAGTCGCGGCTCCGTAGGGTGCCGCGGGGCCGCCCAGGCCGTGCGCACCACAATCGGCAACCCAATAACCGCACGGTGGATGGATAAAGTGTCATCCGCCCTACGCTGGAAACCCCTATGAACCTGCAATTCGAAGAACGCCCCAGCCTGCATGGCTACCGCATCGGCATCGCCAGCCTGGACGCCGAGAAGAGCCTCAACGCTCTCACCCTGCCGATGATCCAGGCGCTCGATGCGCGCCTGCAAGCCTGGGCCGAAGACCCGACCATCGCCTGCGTGATGCTGCGCGGCAACGGCCCGAAAGCCTTCTGCGCCGGCGGCGACGTGGTGCAGCTGGTGCAGCGGTGCCGCGAACACCCCGGTGAGGTGCCGCCGCTGGCGCGGCGCTTCTTCGCCGACGAATACCGCCTCGACCACCGCATCCACAGCTATCCCAAACCCTTCATCTGCTGGGCCCACGGCCACGTGCTGGGCGGCGGCATGGGCCTGATGCAGGGCGCCGGCGTCCGCATCGTCACGCCGAGCAGCCGACTGGGCATGCCGGAAATCAATATCGGCCTGTATCCGGATGTCGGCGGCAGCTGGTTCCTTGCCCGTCTGCCGGGGCGTCTGGGCCTGTTTCTCGGCCTCACCGCCGCCAGCATCAACGCCCGCGATGCGCTGGACCTGAACCTGGCCGACCACTTTCTGCGCGACGACCAGCAGGATGCCCTGCTCGAAGGCCTGGTGCAGCTGAACTGGCGCGAGCAGCCGGCCGCGCAACTGCACAGCCTGCTGCGCGCACTGGAGAACGAGGCGCGCGGCGAACTGCCGGCGGCCCAGTGGCTGCCGCGCCGCGAGCGTATCGACGAGCTGCTCGATGTCGCCGACCTGCCGGCGGCGGTTCAGGCCATCAGCGCCCTGCAGCAGGATGACGACGCCCTGCTCGCCCGCGCCGCCAAGACCCTGGCCCATGGCTGCCCGCTGACCGCGCACCTGGTCTGGCAGCAGATCCGCCGCGCGCGGCACCTGTCGCCGGCCGAGGTGTTCCGCATGGAATACGCCATGAGCCTGAATTGCTGCCGCCACCCGGACTTCCCCGAAGGCGTGCGCGCTCGCCTGATCGACAAGGACCAGACGCCGCACTGGCATTGGCCGGACGTGGCCGCGATTCCCGAGGCGGTGATCGAAGCGCACTTCGCGCCGGCCTGGGAGGGTGAACATCCGTTGGCGGATCTGTAGGAACCTGCGCCGACTCGGTGCGCACGGCGCACCCTACATATGCCCCGTAGCCCGAGTGCAATCCGGGGTATCGGTCACGGAGCGAATTCATTCGCGATAGAGCAGACACGACGCCCTCAGAGGAGTACCGGCATGGACGACAAGCAGTTGCAAAAAGCCCTGACCTTCCGGGCCCTGCATCAACGCGACGAGCTGCTGGTACTGCCCAACCCCTGGGATGCCGGCTCGGCGAAGATACTCGCGGCCCTGGGTTTCGAAGCCCTGGCCACCACCAGCGCCGGCCTGGCCTTTGCGCTTGGCCGCCCCGATGGCGAAGGTCTGATCAGCCGCGAGGAAACCCTGGCCAATGCTCGCGCCATCGTGGCCGCCACGCCCTTGCCGGTGGCAGCCGACCTGGAGAACGGCTTCGCCGACGACCCGTCAGGCTGTGCGGACACCCTGCTGCAGGCCGCCGCCTGCGGACTGGTGGGCGGCTCCATCGAAGATGCCAGCGGACGTGTGGATGCGCCCATCTATCCCCTGGAGCTGGCGGTGGAACGCATCCGCGCCTCGGTGGCCGCGGCGCGCAGCCTGCCCTTTCCTTTCACCCTCTGCGCCCGCGCGGAGAACTTCCTGCACGGGCGCCAGGACCTGCGCGACACCCTCAAGCGGCTCGAGGCCTATGCTGAAGCCGGAGCGGACGTGCTCTATGCGCCAGGGCTGACCACGCGCGAGCAGATCGACGCCGTGGTGCGCGCCGTTGCGCCACGGCCGGTCAACGTACTGATGGGCCTGCCCGGGATCGCGCTGACCCTGGATGACCTGAGTGAGCTGGGCGTACGCCGGGTCAGCGTCGGCTCCAGCCTGGCACGCACAGCCCTGGGCGGCTTCCTGCGCGCCGCGCGAGAGCTGCGGCGCGGCAACTGCGACTTCGCCAGGGATGCCACCTCCTTCGCCGAACTCAACGACCTGTTCAAAGCCGGGCAATAGCTGGCAAAAACACGAAAGGAGAACCGAGATGACCCAGATCGCCTTTATCGGCCTCGGCCATATGGGCCTGCCCATGGCCCGAAACCTGCTCAAGGCGGGTTATCCGCTGAAAGTCTTCGACCTGGTGCGCAGCGCCGTCGACACCCTGGCCGGCGAAGGCGCGGTGGCAGCCGAGAGCGCCGCCGAGGCCAGCGATCAGGCACAGGTGGTGATCAGCATGCTGCCGGCCAGCCGCCATGTGGAAGGCCTGTACCTGGGCGAAGACGGCCTGCTCGCGCGGCTGCCCGCCGACACGCTGGTGATCGAGTGCTCGACCATCGCCCCGGAGTCCGCGCGCAAGGTACATGCCGCTGCCCGTGAGCGCGGCGTCGCCCTGCTCGATGCGCCGGTGTCCGGCGGCACGGCTGGCGCTGCCGCCGGCACCCTGACCTTCATGGTCGGCGGCGAGGCCCAGGCGCTGGAGAAAGCCCGGCCGATCCTCGCCACCATGGGCAGAAACATCTTCCATGCCGGCCCGGACGGCGCCGGCCAGGTGGCCAAGGTGTGCAACAACCAGGTGCTCGCCGTGCAGATGATCGCCACTGCCGAAGCCATGGCCATGGGCGTGGCCAATGGCCTGGAGCCGGCGGTGCTGGCCGAGATCATGCGGCAGAGCTCCGGCGGCAACTGGACACTGGAGAAGTACAACCCCTGGCCCGGGGTGATGGAGAACGTCCCGGCGTCCAAGGGCTACAGCGGCGGCTTCATGGCCGAGCTGATGGCCAAGGACCTCGGCCTGGCCCAGGAAACCGCCAGCCACAGCGGCAACAGCACGCCCATGGGCGCTTTGGCGCTGCAGCTGTATCGCCTGCTGCTCAAACAGGGCAAGGGCAAGCAGGATTTCTCGGTGGTGCAGCAGCTGTTCGTGCAATAGCGCCCGTAGGGTGCGCTGCGCGCACCGTAGCGTTTCCCGGTAGAGCTGGTGCGCACGGCGCACCCTACGGAGCCGCCCCCATCGTAGGGTGCGCTGTGCGCACCGGGGCGTTTCCCGGTAGAGCTGGTGCGCATGGCGCACCCTACGGAAGCCGCGCCCTCCTCGTAGGGTGCGCTGCGCGCACCATGGCGTTTCCCGGTAGAGCTGGTGCGCATGGCGCACCCTACGGGAGCCGAGCCCCATCGTAGGGTGCGCTGCGCGCACCATGGCGTTTCCCGGTAGAGCTGGTGCGCATGGCGCACCCTACGGGGCCGCCCCATCGTAGGGTGCGCTGCGCGCACCAGGACCATCGGAGCTCAACGCAGCGTCTGCAAATGCAAAACACCAAACAGCAGCACCTGCAGGCGCTGCCACCACAACAGCGGCAGGCCCCGCAGGCGCGAGCCGAACAGCACCAGCTCGCCCACATGCGCCAGCAGCACCGCCAGGGCGGCCCAGTTGACCCAGCCGCCCAGCGGCGCGGCGAAGGGGTAGAAGAGATTGAGCAGCGCCACCAGCCAGAACATGGCCAGGGCGCCCTTGGCGAAAGACAGCAGGTTCATCGTCAGCCTCCGAATGGATGAACCTGCAGTGTGCCCAGCCGAACGGCAGCACACCGCCCTTCTTTCGACTGGCGCGCCCTAGCGCAGCGTCAATCCGAACGCCTCGTCGGCGAAGTCGAAGCAGGCGAGGAAACGACGAATCTCCAGCAGGTTGCCATCGACTTTCACATCGCCCAGCAGCCCCCCCTTGACCAGGCCGCCCTCGCCGGTCAGCAGGGTTTCCATGAAGCGCTTGTCCATGCTCAGGCGCAGCTCGGTGCCTTCGGGAATACCCTTGTGCAGCTGCGCGACGCCGCGCCGAACCTCCAGCGCCCACTGCTCGTCCACATCGGGAAAGCTGAAGCCCAGGGTCAGTTCCAGATCGCCGGCCTTCTGCGGGTCGATGCGGGTCACCCAGTTCTGCAGGAAGCTCTGCGGGGTGAAGCTGCGCACCATGTCCGGCGAGAGGAACACCTTGCGCATTTCCAGCGAGCGCTGACGGATGGCGTCGCCGTCGAGCTTGCCCTCCAGTTCCATGGCGCTCATCAGGTACCAGTTGCGCCAGTTGATGTTCATGCTGGCGTAACCCAGCTTGCGAAAGCTGCGCGCCTTGATTTCGCGCGCCAGCTTGTCGTCGTGGTCGACGCGGATGGCGTAGCCGGCCAGCTCGGCGGCCCACTGATAGTCGCCCTTCAGATAGGCGTTGCCGGCCTCCAGCAACAGCTTTTCACGACCGCCGGCCAGGGCGATCAGCCGCTCGGCCTGCAGCCGCGGCGGGGTCGGGTCGAGGGCCACCGGGTCGCCCTGGAACCAGCCCAGGTAGCCGTTGTAGATCTGCCGTACGCTGTGCTTCACCGTGCCGTAGTACTCGCGCAGATAAGGCGTGTAGCCGGCCAGGTGCGGCGGCAGCTTGACCTGCTCAACCAGCTCGTCCGGGGTCAGGCCCTTGTTCATCCAGCGCACGGTCTGGTCATGGATGTAGGCGATACCGTCGCGGGTCATGCGTAGCACTTCCTCGACCCTGTCCTGGCCGCTGACCGGGCGACCATGCAGCGGCACCATATGCTCGGCCCGGTAGGCGCGCAGCTTGTCCAGGCTCTCGACCCACTGCACCGGGTCGCGGAACCTGGTGCCGCGCAGCGTATGGATGTTCGGCAGGGTCGGCCCCTGATCGACCTCGGCACTGATCAGCACGCGGTTGTCCGGCAGGTACAGGATGATCTCATCCGGCGCCTCGCTGGGGACGTGCAGAAACTGCACGTCGAGACCGGCGATCCTGGTGTCCAGGCGTTCGCCAAAGGTCACGGTCGGAGCGATGAACGACGACGGCTCGGCCTTGGCCAGCGGACCGATACCGGCGTTCATCCCCTCCTGATCGCTGGCCGGCAGGAACGAGCCGAAGCTGTAGGCCGAGCGCACGCCGAGGATCGGCCCGACCAGCGCGCCCTGCGCCACCACGTTCTGCAGCAGCGTCTCGTGGGCATAGATCTGCACCTCGCCGCGCTCGACCTGCTCGCGGCTGACGAACGCCTGCACGCCGTTGATGTGATCCGGGTGGAAGTGGGTGTAGACCACCGCCTTGATCGGCTTGTCGCTGAGCTTGCGGAACTCGGCCATGATCTTACGCGACTCGCTGACCGACTCGCCGGTGTCGACGATGATCAGCCCCTCGGGCGCCTCGATCATTACCACGTTGCCCAACTGCCAGCCGACCGCCGAATAGACATTGCCCGCGACGCGGTAGATCTGCTGGGCGAAGTGCCTGGTGTGCGCGGCCAGCTCGGCGTGAATGCTCGGCTCGATACGCTCGGCCGGCAGTTCGGCCTGTGCGCCCAGGGGCAAGGCAGCGGCCAGCAGCAGGCCGCCAAAGCGAGAGAAGGTGCTCATGGCGATAGGACGTCTTGTTGTTGAAGTACTGGCAGGTTGGCAAAGGCCAGCTGATAATTCCAATGCATTCGAACCCAAGAACCAATGCAGAGCACGCATGAACGACCTACGCCAGCTTCGTCACTTCGTGGCCCTCGCCGAACACGGTCACTTCGCCCGTGCCGCCGAGGCCGTGCACCTCAGCCAGCCGGCGTTGAGCCGCAGCATCCAGGCCCTGGAGGCGCAGCTCGGCTGCAGCCTGGTGGACCGCCATAGCCGCGGCATCAGCCTGACCGCCCACGGCCAACTGGTGCTGGAACATGCCCGCCGCCTGTTGGCCGGCAGCCTGGCGTTGAGCAATGCGGTCAACCAGCTGGGCAATCTTGAAGCCGGCGAGCTGCGCCTCGGCGCCGGCCCCTACCCGGCCGCGCGGTTGATACCGCAGGCCCTCGGGCAATTGCTGCAGCGGTATCCGCGGGTGCAGGTGAAGCTGGACATCGGCAACTGGCTGGAACTGCGCGACAGCCTGCTGGACTCGGCCATCGAGCTGTTCGTCGCCGATATCCGCGAGCTGCAGGGTGATACGCAGCTGCAGATCGAACCGCTGCGCGTGCATCGGGGCGTGCTGTTCTGCCGCCCGGCGCACCCGTTACTGCAGCGGCGCGATCTGCAACCGCGCGACCTGCTGGACTTTCCCCTGGCCGGCACGCAGTTGCCGCAGGCGGTCGAGCGCAGCCTGGGTCACGCCAGCGGACGCGCGCAACCCTTGAGCGTGCAGTGCGACAACTTTCTCGTGCTCAAGCGCCTGGTGGCCGACAGCGACGTGCTGAGCATGGCGCCTTGGGACGTGATCGCCGAAGAGGTCGCAGCCGGCCAACTGAGCCTGCTGCCGCTGGCCCCGGCGAGCCTGCAGCAGCAGTCGGCCTATGGCCTGGTCAGCCGCGCCGGACACAGCCTGTCGCCGGCGGCGCAGGCCATGGTCGAGGAGATTCGTCAGCTGGATGCAGCGACTCCGCGCGTGGCGGGTTGAGCCTCACCAGCGCCGCTCGCCGCTACGCTGCTGGCGCTCATTGGCGCGTCCGTTGGAAAACTGCAGCTGGGTGCTGCGGCTGGTGCCCCAACTGCGCTGCGTCTGCTGATTGCGATGTTCCTGGCGACGCTGGTCGCGGCGGTAGTCGTGGCGCGGCGGCTGGTGGTACTTGTGGCCGTCGCGATGACGATGATCGTGGCCATAGTGATGACGCGGCGGCGGTGCCGGCACATAACGCTTGGAATCGTGGCGATGACGGTCGTACCGGCGGTCGTCGTAATAGTAGTAACGCGGCGTGACATAGACCGGCGGCGAGTAATCGCGGCGGTAGCCGTCGTAATAGTGGTGCGAGTGATGATGGCCGCGGTAGCCACGGTCGTAGCCGTCACCGTACACGGTGCAGCCACTGAGCGGGATGAACAGCAAGGCAGCGATCAGGGTTCTGTAGGACATGAAAGCCTCCGCAGGGGAAGCGGGGGACGCGCACCGCGCCCCCGAGGGAAGAGGCCGGACCGCCAGGCCCGGGACTGGATCAGCAACGACCTTTCTTGGCCTGCCCCGGCGGACAGTGGGGAGGCCCACCGCCGCCATCGCCGATATCGATGCCAATACCCGGCAGCCTCACACTGCAGCCGGAAAGACCGAAAGCCAGGCTCATCGCCAGCAGCAACATGCCGAAGGTTTTCATCAGCAGCGCCCCTGCATGCGCAGCCCCGGCGGACAGAAGTGACCGCCGCCGTGGTAGCCGCGGCCACCCACGTCGACACGAATCACATCGGGATCGCCGACCCGGGCATGCACGCCCGGGGCACTGAAACTACAACCGCCCAGCAACAACGCCAGCGCCATCACAGTCAAACCACGCATTTGGAATACTCCTCGAATTTCCAGTATCTGCTGGACGCCCGACCACCGCAGCCGGCATGGCTCCATCAGCATGCTCGTTCGACAATCTGCGCTGGATCACGTTCCGTGCAGCCGAGTGACGGCGATCACGGGCTCGTCACGGTCACTGGCACGCTCCTCGCTTGGCAAGGCGCCGCAGCGGGAAGGCGATCAGTGCTGCTAACAGAAATGGCCGACTAGGGTTCCGGCCCACCCGCACGGGTGGGTGACTGGTCCGAGAGTGGGCGACCTCGGAGCGGCGGGAAGCCGCGGGGTTACACGGCGGGATAAAAGCCCGGGAGAACGCGCAGCACGGCTGCCCGCCTTCCCGCTTTCGTCCATAACCCGAGGTTTTCCATGTCCATTCGCTCCCTGCTCACCGCCCTGCTCTGCGCCTGTCTGCTCGGCGCTCCAACGGCCCAGGCCGCGCCCAAGACCTTCAAGCTGTGCTGGTCGATCTTCGCCGGCTGGATGCCCTGGGGCTATGCCGCCGAACAGGGCATCGTGAAGAAGTGGGCAGACAAGTACGGCATCGACATTCAGGTGCAGGAAGTGCCGGATTACGTCGGTTCCATCGAGCGCTACAGCGCCGGCCAGTTCGACGCCTGCACCATGACCAACATGGATGCCCTGACCATTCCCGCCGCCGCCGGCAAGGACAGCACCGCGCTGATCATCGGCGACTTCTCCAACGGCGCCGACGGCCTGCTGCTGCGCGGCAGCGGCCTGCGAATCCAGGACCTCAAGGGCAAGAGCGTGCTGCTGGTGGAGAACTCGGTGTCGCATTACCTGCTCAGCCGCGCGCTGGAGTGGGCCCTGCTCGAGGAGAGCGACGTGACCATCATCAACGTCTCCGACACCGAAATCGCCGAGGCCTTCCTCGCCGGCAAGGGCGACGCGGTGATCACCTGGAACCCGATCCTCTCCGAGATCCGCCGCAAGGCCGAGGTCAGCCAGGTGTTCAGCTCCAATCTGATTCCCGGTGAAATCCTCGACCTCACCGTGGTCGACAGCCAGACCCTGGCGCAGCACCCGGAGTTCGGCCGCGCACTGACCGGCGCCTGGTTCGAGACCCAGCGCCTGCTCGGCCTGCCCACCCCGGCCGGGCGCGAGGCCCGGGCCAGAATGGCGGCCGCTGCCGACACCACCGCAGAAGATTTCGAGGCCCAGTTGGGCACCCTGCGCTCGTTCTACTCGCCGCGCACCGCGCTGAACTTCGCGCGCACCGGCAAGCTGCCGGATCTGATGCAACGGGTGGCGCGCTTCGCCGATGCCCACGGCCTGCTGGGCAAGAGCGGCTTGGGGCTGACCAATCTGGGGATCGCCTTTAGCGGCGAACGGACTTTGGGTAACCCACAGCGCATCCTGCTGCGTTTCAATCACGACTACATGCAGTTGGCCGCCGACGGCGCACTCTGACGCCCCAGCAGGCAGCACGACCCGAGCCCAATGCACCAGCAGAGCGCATCGCATGCCCCGACGCCAGCCGAGCGAGCGCCGCCTGCTGCGCTTCGCGGTGCATGGCACGATGTTCGCTAAGAACAGCCCGTGCAGGAACAACCCGGCTCGCCGGGATCGCGGCACCACAATTTGCCAATAGCCGGCTAGGGTTCCGGCTCGCCACCCGCGAGCGACTGGTCCGAGAGCTGGCGACCTCCAGCGAGGTTACACGGCGGGACAAAAGCCCGGGAGAACGCGCCCCATCCGTGGGGAACCGCCGCGCACTCCTGCCCGCCCCTGTCCAACTGGAGGTTCACCATGGGTATGCCCCACTCGTTTCAGCGGCCATCGGCCACCCATCCCAAAGGCCCGATGCCCGCACGCCCTTGCGCCCGCTAGCGGCGCAGGCATTTCGCTCCAGGCCCGACGAGGACTCCCCATGCGCCTGATCAATCGCCACCCGGATCGCAGCGGCCGCCTGCTGCTGATCCTGCTGCCCTTCGCCCTGCTGCTGTTCGTCTACTTCAGTGCCTCGACCACCCGCCTGGCCGAAAACCCCAACGACAAGCTGCTGCCCAGCGCCAGCCAGATGGTCGATGCCATCGACCGCCTGGCCTTCACCGAGGACAAACGCAGCGGCCAGTACCTGTTCTGGCAGGACACCGCCTCCAGCCTGCAACGCCTGGGCATGGGCCTGGGCATCGCCGCGCTGCTGGGCCTGGTGCTGGGCATCGCCGCCGGCAGCATCCCGCTGTTCGGCGCACCGCTGTCACCGCTGCTCACGGTGCTGTCGATGATTCCGCCACTGGCCATCCTGCCGATCCTGTTCATCGTCTTCGGCCTGGGCGAGCTGTCCAAGGTGATGCTGATCGCCATCGGCATCACCCCCTGCATCGCCCGCGATATCGAACAGCGCGCCCGCGAGATTCCCGGCGAGCTGCTGATCAAGGCGCAGACCCTCGGCGCCAACACCTGGACGCTGATCCTGCGCCTGGTGCTGCCGCAGCTGCTGCCGCGCCTGCTGATCTCGCTGCGCCTGATGCTCGGCTCGGCCTGGCTGTTTCTGATCGCCGCCGAGGCCATCGCCTCGACCGACGGCCTCGGCTATCGCATCTTCCTGGTGCGCCGCTACATGGCCATGGACGTGATCCTGCCCTACGTGGTGTGGATCACCCTGCTGGCCTGGCTGATGGACCTGGGCCTGCGTCAGGTGCTGCGCCTGTGCTTCCCCTGGCATGAAGGAGGCAAGGCATGACCCTGTTCAGCCAACATATCGTCCCGCTGAGGGAACCTGCCATGAGCGAATCCAGCGCTACGGCCGCGAGCCCGGCGACAACCGCCTTTATCGAAGCGCGCAACCTGTGGCAGGAGTACGGCGACCAGGTCGTGCTCGAACGCCTCAACCTCAAGGTGAATGAAGGCGAATTCTGCACCCTGGTCGGCGCCTCCGGCTGTGGCAAGTCCACCTTCCTGCGCATGCTCCTCGGCCAGGAACGCCCGAGCCGCGGCGAACTGCTGCTGCGTGGTCAGGTGCTGCCCAACGAGCCCGATCCGAGCCGGGGTGTGGTGTTCCAGCGTTACTCGGTATTTCCGCATCTGAGCGTGCTGGACAACGTCGCCCTCGGTCTGGAGCTGCCGAAGTCGAAGCTGCTGGGCCGGCTGTTCGGTGCCGCCAAGCGCGAGGCCCGCGAGCGCGCTGCGGAAATCCTCACCAAGGTCGGCCTCGGCCATGCCCTGAACAGATACCCCAGCGCACTCTCCGGTGGCATGCAGCAACGCCTGGCCATCGCCCAGGCGCTGGTGATGCAACCGCGCATGCTGCTGCTCGACGAGCCCTTCGGCGCCCTCGACCCCGGCATCCGCAAGGACATGCACGCACTGCTGCTGGAGCTGTGGCAGGAAACCCGCCTGACCGTGTTCATGGTCACCCACGACCTGTCCGAAGGCTTCAGCCTCGGCACCCGCCTGCTGGTGTTCGACAAGGTACGCCACGACCCGCAGGCGCCCGGTGCATACGGGGCGCGGATCACCTATGACATTCCGCTGAACGCGGCGCGCCGGGCGCAGGTGCAACTGCCCAGCGAGCTGGCCGAGCGTATCGCCGCGCGCAACGAACCGTAGCCCGGATGAAATCCGGGGATAGCCGGCACCTTTTCCCCGGATTGCATCCGGGCTACGGAGCGGCCAGCCTGGTGCGCACAGCGCACCCTACGAAGCGCACACCGCGTTGCAGAACGTAGGGTGCGCCGTGCGCACCACCTGTGCCTCCGGCAAGGAAGCTCCCCTAGCTCAACACCTCGAGATAGCGCGCCAGCGTTTCCCCCTCCGTGGCAAACCAGCGCTGCGCCTCGTCGGTACAGGGCGTGGCGAGATCGGCGCGCCAGTCCGGCTCCAGCGTATCGATAAGGAAGGTGCGCACCACCGCACGGCCGTCCGGCCTTTGCAGGTGCTGGCACACGCGCCCGGCCGCCGGGATCTCGTAGCCTTCCAGCGAAACGCGCTGCCCGACCCGCGCCGGCTGGGTGGACAGCACCACCCGATACCGGCCCGGCTGATCGGCATAGGCCAGCGAGGTTTCGCAGTCGAATAGCGCGGCCAGGGCCTGTCCATCACCCTGCGCCCGCTCCGCTCGCTCGCGCAGCTGCAGCGCTGACTCACCCGGCTCCACCGCCCGCCCGTGCATCCAGCCAAGCCGGTCGCCGCAGAGAATCAGGCCACCGCCGCGCTGCAGCACCTGGCCGGTTTCGGCATCGCACTCCTCCAGCAGACGCAGGCTGATCAACGGCCCGCCGCTGGCCTGCAGGCGCCAGTCCTCGACATAGGCACCACTGGTGCCGAACTCGATCATGCAGTTGCCGATGCGCTGCAACTGCGCCGGCTCCGGCCAGCGGTTGTGCAGTTGCAGGGACACCCCGCCGCGCCAGCTCAAGTAGCCGTTCTCCCAGATACTGTCAGCCACCCAGCCCTCATGATTGGCAAGCTGGCGCAGCTCGGCGGCATCGTAGTCCTGCCAGGCCCGCACCGGCAGCGCGGGTGCGTCCGGCAGGCGCAGGTCGATGGTGAAGCTGCGGCTCTGCAGCCAGTGCACCTGGGTGCGCTCATCGCTGCGGCCATCGGCGAAGCTGATGGTGCGCCGACGAAAGTGCCCGAGCATCCAGTCCGGCACACCGCCCTCGGCGCGCTGCGGGTAACGTGCAGCCAGTTCCAGCAGGTTCATGCCGTCACCTCCCGGCCGCCTTGACCAAAGCTGGACAAACCCGCCGCACCATCCGGCAATTGCAGTGAGCCGTCCTCCAGCCGCTCTCGCAGATAGCGGAAGGTCTGCGCCGTCTGCGCGAACAGGTGGTCGCCACAGCTCACCGGCGCGTACACCCGCTCACCGCGCGGCGGCAGACCGGGGATCGGCGCGATGCGCGTCGGGTAGTCGCAGGCGCAGAACAGTGGGAAGGCGAAGCGCTCCTCGCTGACCTTGCGCACGCGGTGCGAGGTGGCGACGAAATGGCCGTTGCTGAGCACCTCCAGCATGTCGCCGATATTGATCACGAAGGCGTCCTCCACCAGCGGCACGTCGATCCACTGCCCGTCGCCGTTGAGCACCTGCAAACCTTCGGCGGTGGGTAGCAGGATGGTGAAGCATTCGTAGTCGGTGTGCGCGCCGATACCGGGACGGTCGGCCACCGGATCGGGGGCGAGCGGGTAATGGATCATGCGCAGCTGGCTGGTGGGCTGCCGGGTGATGCCGGCGAAGGTGTCCTCGGCCAGCCCCAGCGCCAGGGCGAAGCCGCGAAACAGCGTGTCGCCCAGCGCCAGCGCGGCGCGGTAGTAGGCACTGACCTCGCGCTTGAAGTCCGCCGAGTCCGGCCACTGCGTCGGGCCCAGCAGCGGATAGACCTGAGCCGCCTCGGTGTAGTCGTAATTGACGTCGTAGGCCTCTTTCAGATCCTTGCTGCCGCCGACAAACTGCTCCTCGCCCTCCGGCACGTAGCCGCTGTGGTTGCTCGACTGGCCGATGTAAAAGCGCATCTTCTCCTCCAGCGGGCGTGCGAAGAAGCGGCGCGCCTGGTCGACCAAACCGTCGCGCAGCTCACGCGCAATGCCGTGCCCGGTGATCTGCAGAAAGCCGACCTCGCGCGCGGCACGGCCCAGCTCATCGGCTACGAGCCGGCGCTCGGCAGGATGCTCGCTATACAAGCCCGAGACGTCGATCAGGGGAATCGAGGTGAAATGGGTATGCGCCATGGCAATCTCCCTTGAACAAGTGAGTTACCTGGTCGTCCAGACGAGCAGCGGGTCGGGTCGTCCCGAGGGCGGCAGCAAGGCCGCCCCTGCAACGGGGTCGATAGCGATTTCCATGCCACCGCCATCATGCCGCCAAGGCGCGGTGCTTTGAGCCGAATTGCCCCCGAACGGTGCAATGAACACCGCCCAGGCCCCATCAGGCAGCACGCAAACCGCGAGCAGCATCACCCAAGCGCGCAGTCACGGGCTCCGGCGAGCTGGCACGCTATTCGCTAAAGCTCAGGTGTGCAGGTTACAACCGGGTTTTCCCGGAATCGCGGCACCACAATTTGCGAAATGGATGACTAGGGTTCCGATCCGCGCAGGCGGGTGACTGGTCCGAGAGTCATCGACCTCCAGTGAGGTTACACGGCGGGATAAAAGCCCGGGAGAACGCGCCTTTCGAACCATTCGAAACGTGCCGCGACTCCTGCCCGTACTCAACAAGACTGGAGGTTCCAATGCGCAAGTACCGTCTGCTCTCCTTCGCCGCTGCCGGTCTGGCCGCGCTGCTCAGCTTCAGCGCCCACGCCGAGAAGAAAGACAGCTTCAGTGTCTGCTGGACGCTCTACGCCGGCTGGATGCCCTGGGGCTATGCCAGCACCTCCGGCATCATCGACAAATGGGCGAAGAAGTACGGCATCGACATCGATGTCGTGCAGCTCAACGACTACGTGGAATCCATCAACCAGTACAGCGTCGGCCAGTTCGACGGCTGCACCATGACCAACATGGACGCCCTGACCATTCCCGCCGCCGGCGGCGTGGACAGCACCGCGCTGATCGTCGGCGATTACTCCAACGGCAACGACGGCCTGCTGATCAAGGGCGAAGGCAAGACCCTGGCCGACCTCAAGGGCATGCAGGTCAACCTGGTGGAGCTGTCGGTATCCCACTACTTCCTCGCCCGCGCGCTGGAAAGCGCCGGCATGAGCGAGCGCGACGTGAGCGTGGTGAACACCTCCGACGCCGACATCATCGCCGCCTTCTCCACCCCCAGCGTGCAGGCCGCCGCCACCTGGAACCCGATGCTCGCCGAGATCAAGGCCCAGCCGGGCAGCACCGAGGTGTTCGACTCCTCGAAGATCCCCGGTGAAATCCTCGACATGATGGTGGTCAACACCCAGACGCTGAAGGACAACCCGGACTTCGGCAAAGCCCTGGTCGGCGCCTGGTTCGAGATTCTCGACCTGATGCAGTCCGGCACCCCGCAAGCCACCGAAGCGCTGACCGAAATGGCCAAGGCCTCCGGTACCGACCTGGCCGGATTCCAGGCCCAGCTGGCGACTACCAAGCTGTTCTACACACCCAAGGAAACCCTGGACTTCGTCACCAGCCCGGCCCTGCCGGAGACCATGACCAAGGTCGCCAACTTCAGCTTCGAGCACGGCATCCTCGGTGAAGGCGCGCGCAGCGCTGACGCCATCGGCATGACCTTCGCGGGCGACGTGACTACCGGCGACAGCGCCAACATCAAGCTGCGCTTCGACCCGAGCTACATACAGATGGCCGTCGACGGCAAGCTCTGACCCTCACGCCCCTCACAACGATGATCAGGCGCCACTGCCGGCGCCTGACGATACGGCTTTGATCCCGAGGTACCCATGACAACTGCCCTCACCCTCCGCCCTACCCTCTATGAGGAAACTGTCCCCGGCGGCGGCCACACGTCCTTCGTGCTCAAGCGCGGCCAGTTGCTGCGCATCACCGATATCGAAGGCGGCGCCAACGTCAGCCTGCTGCTGTTCAACGCCCTCGAGAAAAGCGAGCGGCTGAACCTGCCCGATACCTTGAAATGCCAGCACACCGCCAAACTCACCGCCGGCCACTGCCTGTATTCGGACATGGGCCGCGTGCTGGCCGCCATCACCGCGGATACCTGTGGCTGGCACGACAGCTTCGGTGGAGTGCTATCGGCCTCCGAAGTGCTGGAGAAATACGGCCAGGGCCGCTATCAGGAACTGCGCAACGGCTTCTTCCGCAACGGCATGGACAACCTGCTGGTGGAAATGGGCAAGTGGGACCTCAACCTGCAAGACCTGTTGATGAACCTCAACCTGTTCAGCCGCGTGGACGTCGACGCCGATGGCGTATTCCACTTCCAGCCGAACAACTCCAAGGCCGGCGACCATATCGAGCTGTATGCGCCGATGGACACGCTGGTGGTGCTCACCGCCCTGCAGCACCCGATGGACCCCAACCCGCAGTACGCGCCCAAGCCGGTGCAATTGACCTGGAGCAAGGTCGCCAGCGACGGCATCACCCTGCTCTGCCGCACCTCGCGCCCGGAGAACGGCCGCGGCTTTCACAACACCGAACGTCAGTATCTCTGAGGGCGCACACATGAGCCTGACCGCAAGCAACCTGCATCCCGAGACCGCCAGCTTCCGCCACACCATCCCGGCGGGCGAGCCCTACCTGTTCGAGGTCAAGGCCGGGCAGACCCTGCGCCTGCATGACCTGGAAGGCAACCAGGCGATCGACACCCTGTTCTTCGCCGCGAAGAACCCGCGCGAACGCTTCGACCCGCAGCGCACCCTGCGCAAGCAGAACAAGGTTTACCTCACCACCGGCACGGTGCTCTACTCCAACCTCGGCAAACCGCTGCTGACCATAGTCGCCGACACCTGCGGCCGCCACGACACCCTCGGCGGCGCCTGCGCGCAGGAGAGCAACACCGTCAGGTATGCACTCGAGAAGCGCTATATGCACAGCTGCCGCGACAACTTCCTGCGCGCCAGCCTGCACGACGGCCGTCTGAGCAAGCGCGACCTCGGCGCCAATATCAATTTCTTCATGAACGTGCCGGTAACGCCGGAAGGCGGCCTGACCTTCGAGGACGGCCTCTCCGCGCCCGGCAAGTACGTGGAGCTCAAGGCCGAGACCGATGTCATCGTGCTGATCTCCAACTGCCCGCAACTGAACAACCCCTGCAACGGCTGGAACCCGACCCCGGCCGAAGTGCTGGTGTGGAACTGACGCAGGGCGGGTGAAACCCGCCAAGGCCCGGCGGGTTTTCACCCGCCCTGCAAAATTTGTCCCCAGCACGCGCAACACGCATCACCCGGATTTCCACCACGGACGACCGTGGCACATGACGAATGACGGCGGGACGGCCCGCCACGCCCTTCGAGGGTCAATGAAGATGTTCGACAAACTCCTGATCGCCAACCGTGGCGCCATTGCCTGCCGCATCCTGCGCACCCTGCGTCAACTGAACGTCAGCGGCGTAGCCGTGTATGCCGAGGCAGACGCTGCCAGCCTGCATATCCAGCAGGCCGATGAAGCCTTCTGCCTCGGCGACGGCCCCGCCGCGCAGACCTACCTGGTGGTCGACAAGATTCTCGCCGCGGCCAAGGCCTGCGGCGCGCAGGCCATCCATCCCGGCTACGGCTTTCTCTCCGAGAACGCCGCCTTCGCCGAAGCCTGCGAAGCCGCCGGCATAGCCTTCGTCGGCCCCACGCCCGAGCAACTGCGCGTATTCGGCCTCAAGCACACCGCCCGCGCCCTGGCCAAGCAACATGGCGTGCCCATGCTCGAAGGCACCGAATTGCTGGAAAACCTCGACGCCGCGCTCAAGGCCGGCGAACAGGTCGGCTACCCGGTGATGCTGAAAAGCACTGCCGGCGGTGGCGGCATCGGCATGCGCGTCTGCCGCTCGGCCGCCGAACTCAGCGAAGCCTTCGAGGCGGTCAAGCGCCTGGGGCAGAACAACTTCAGCGACAGCGGCGTATTTATCGAGAAGTACATCCAGCGCGCCCGCCACCTGGAAGTGCAGGTATTCGGCGACGGCCAGGGCGAGGTGCTCGCCCTCGGCGTGCGCGACTGCTCGGTACAACGGCGCAACCAGAAGGTGCTGGAAGAAACACCGGCACCGAACCTGCCCGCCGGCATGAATGAGGCGCTGTGCGCGGCGGCGATCAAGCTGGCCAAGGCGGTGAATTACCGTAGCGCCGGCACCGTCGAATTCGTCTACGACAGCGAGGCCGAGCGCTTCTACTTCCTCGAAGTGAACACCCGTCTGCAGGTCGAGCACGGCGTCACCGAACAGGTGTGGGGCGTCGACCTGGTGCGCTGGATGATCGAACTGGCGGCCGGCGATCTACCGCCGCTGAGCGAACTGGCCAAAGGCCTGAAGCCCAACGGCCACGCCATCCAGGCACGCCTGTACGCCGAAGATCCGGGCCGGGATTTTCAGCCCAGCCCCGGCCTGCTGACTGCCGTGACCTTCCCGCCCACTGACGGCGAGGCCCTGCGTATCGACACCTGGGTCGAAGCCGGCTGCGAGATTCCGCCCTACTTCGACCCGATGATCGCCAAGCTGATCACCTGGGCGCAAAGCCGCGAAGAAGCCTCCCATGCGCTGGATCAGGCCCTGGCAGGCACCCTGCTCTACGGCGTGGAATGCAACCGCGACTACCTGCGCCAGATCCTTAGCGATGCGCCTTTCGCCAGCGGCCATCCCTGGACCCGCTGCCTGGAAAACCTCGTCTATCAGGCCAGCACCTTCGAAGTGCTCGGCGCCGGCACCCAAACCAGCGTGCAGGACTATCCCGGCCGCCTCGGCTACTGGGCCGTGGGCGTACCGCCGTCCGGGCCGATGGATGATCGCGCCCTGCGCCTGGGCAACCGCCTGCTGGGCAACGCAGAGGGCGCCGCCGGCCTGGAAATCACCATGAGCGGCCCGACCCTGCGCTTCAATACGGACGCCGTGGTCGCCGTCACCGGCGCCGAGATTCCGCTGAGCATCGATGGCTTAGAACAGCCGATGAACACCGCCCTGCTGATCGAGGCCGGCAGCACCCTGACGCTCGGCACCATCGCAGGCAGCGGCGCGCGCAGCTACCTGAGCGTTCGCGGCGGCATTCAGGTGCCGGATTACCTGGGCAGCAAGAGCACCTTTACCCTCGGCCAGTTCGGCGGCCATGGCGGCCGTGCACTGCGCGCCGGCGACGTGCTGCACCTGCTGCCGCTGGCCGATACCGGCAGCGGCGCGCAACTGCCCGCCGAACTCTGCCCATCCCTGCCGGCCGTACGCGAACTGCGCGTGATCTACGGCCCGCACGGCACGCCGGAATACTTCACACCCGCCTATGTCGACAGCTTCCTCGCCACCGAGTGGGAAGTGCACTTCAACTCCAGCCGCACCGGCGTGCGCCTGATCGGGCCGAAACCGGAATGGGTGCGCGACAGCGGCGGCGAAGCCGGCCTGCACCCGTCCAATATTCACGACAACCCCTACGCCATCGGCGCGGTAGATTTTACCGGCGACATGCCGGTGATCCTCGGCCCGGACGGCCCCAGCCTGGGCGGCTTCGTCTGCCTGGTGACTATCATCGAGGCCGACCTGTGGCAGCTCGGCCAGCTCAAGGCCGGCGACAAGGTACGCTTCGTGCCGGTGGATATCGCCACGGCACGGGAGTTGGCCAAAGCCAGTGCCAGCGAATGCACCAGCCTTTGTGGGAGCGGCTTCAGCCGCGATGCAGGCAACACCGAAATCGCGGATAAATCCGCTCCTACAGACGCGACCGTAGCCCGGATGCAATCCGGGGAAAACGCAGCGCCTGAATCCCGGATTGCATCCGGGCTACAAAGCCCCATCGTCCTCGACATCGGCCAGGCCGACACCCGCCTGGTCGCACGCCTGTCCGGCGACACCCACCTGCTGCTGGAAATTGGCCAGCCGGAACTGGACCTGGTGCTGCGCTTCCGTGGCCACGCGCTGATGCAGGCGCTGGAGGCCAAGCGGCTCGCCGGCGTGATCGACCTCACCCCCGGCATTCGCTCGCTGCAGGTGCACTACCAGCCGGAAACCCTGCCGCTGCAGCGCCTGCTCGACCTAGTCGCCGGCGAGTGGGACGCGGTATGCGCCGCCAAGGATCTGAAGGTGCCGTCGCGCATCGTCCACCTGCCGCTGTCCTGGGACGACCCGGCCTGCCAGCTGGCCATCGAGAAATACATGACCACCGTGCGCAAGGACGCCCCCTGGTGCCCGAGCAACCTGGAGTTCATCCGCCGCATCAACGACCTGCCGAACCTCGACGAGGTGTACCGCACCGTGTTCGACGCCAGCTACCTGGTGATGGGCCTGGGCGACGTCTATCTCGGCGCGCCGGTGGCCACGCCGCTGGACCCGCGCCATCGCCTGGTCACCACCAAGTACAACCCGGCGCGCACCTGGACGGCGGAGAACTCCGTCGGCATCGGCGGCGCCTATATGTGCGTGTACGGCATGGAAGGCCCCGGCGGCTATCAGTTCGTCGGCCGTACCCTGCAGATGTGGAACCGCTACCGCGAGGTCGAGGCCTTCGACGGCAAGCCCTGGCTGCTGCGCTTCTTCGACCAGATCCGCTTCTACCCGGTGAGTGCCGACGAACTGCTGCGCATCCGCCGCGACTTCCCACTGGGCCGCTACCCGCTGCGCATCGAGCACAGCGAACTGGCCCTGGCCGACTACCAGCAGTTTCTCGATGAAGAAGCAGAGGGCATCGCCGCCTTCCGCCAGCAGCAGCGCGCGGCTTTCGATGCCGAGCGCCAGCGATGGATCGAATCGGGTCAGGCGCATTTCGAAGTCGAGGAAGTGGCCGCCGAGCTTGGCGATGATGCGCCGCTGGGGGCCGGTCAGCACGGCATCGACAGCCATATCGCCGGCAACCTCTGGCAGGTGCAGGTGGAAGCCGGCGCACAGGTGCAGGCCGGCGACGTGCTGGTGATTCTCGAATCGATGAAGATGGAGATTCCGCTGACCGCACCGGTGGCCGGCACCGTGCGCGAGGTGCGTGTGCAGCCCGGCTCGCCGGTACGCGCCGGGCAGCGCGTGGTGGTGCTGGAAGAGGCCTGAAGCGTAGGCGACAGGTCAACGGAAAATCAGGGCCGCCGGACCGAACCGGTGGCCCTGAAGTACGCAGAAGAGGGTTAATACCAAAGGCAACGATGACGCGTCGGCGACGGCACGCTAGCATTGGGCCACGCAATCAAGGCTCGGACCTCATGCCACTCAGCACTTCCCGCAAGGCCCAGTTCACCCTTCTGCTACTGCTGGGCACCCTGCTGCTGGGGGGCTTTCTCGCCACCAGCCTGGCCAGTTACCACGCCTCGCGCGAAAGCATTCGCCACAACATCGTCAACACCGAGCTGCCGCTGACCTCGGACAACATCTACTCCGAGATCCAGAAAGACCTGATCCGCCCGACGCAGATCGCCTCGATGATGTCGCGCGATACCTTCCTGCGCGACTGGGCGCTGGCCGGCGAGCTCGATCCCGAGCCCATCACCCGCTACCTGCGTGAAATCCAGGACCACTACGGCACCTTCACCAGTTTCTTCATCTCCGAACGCACCCGCACCTACTATCAGGCCAAGGGCGTGCTCAAGCAGGTCCGCGAGGACGAGCCACGCGACGCCTGGTACTTCCGCGTGCGCCAGATGAGCGAACCTTACGAAATCAGCGTCGACCCGGACATGGCCAATGCGGATCAGCTGACCTTCTTCATCAACTTCAAGGTGTTCGACTATGAGGAACGCTTTATCGGCGTGGCCGGCGTCGGCCTCACCGTGGATGCCGTGGTCAAGCTGGTGGACGACTACCAGCGGCGCTACGACCGCAGCATCTTCTTCACCGACCGCAGCGGCCTGCTGGTACTGACCGGTGCCGATGGCGGCCCAATGGGATCTCGCCGTGGCCAGGCGCTCAATACCATCGACGGCCTGGAGAACCTGCTGTTCGAACTGCCGCGCCCCGAGAGCGGCAACTTCAGCTATCAGGAGCACGGCCGCGGCCATTTCCTCAACGTGCGCTACATCCCCGAACTGGACTGGTACCTGTTCGTTGACAAGCACGAGGAAGGCGCCCTGGCCGGCATCCGCAAGAGCCTCTACCTCAACCTGCTGATCTGCACCCTGATCACCCTGGCCGTGCTGCTTCTGGTCTACCTCGCCACACGCCGCTACCAGCGCCGCATCGCCGCCCTGGCCACCACCGACAGCCTCACCGAACTGCCCAACCGCCGCGGCTTCGACATCCTCGCCGCGCAGGCACTGCAGGAGGCCCAGCGAGACAGCAGCCCGCTGTGCGCGGTGCTGCTGGACCTGGACAACTTCAAGGCCCTTAACGACGCCCATGGCCATCTGGCCGGCGACGACGTGCTGCGCCGCTTCGCCCGCCAGCTGCGCGGCAGCCTGCGCCAGGCGGACATCCTCTGCCGCTGGGGCGGCGAGGAATTCATCCTGCTGCTGAAGAACACCGACCGCAACGCCGCCCATGAGCTGGCCGAGAAACTGCGCCAGCAATGCGCCGAGCAGCGCTACCCGGTTGCAGGCGAGGCCCTGCAGGTCACCGTCAGCCTCGGCCTCAGCCAGTGGCAAGAGGGCGAAACCCTGCACGACCTGCTCGGCCGTACCGATCGCGCGCTGTATCGCGCCAAGCAGGCCGGGCGCGACCGCGTCTGCGTCGATCCCTGATGGATAGCCAACACTGCCCGCTGTGCGGCCGCAGCAACCAGTGCAGCCTGGCCAACGGTCGCCAGGACGAACCCTGCAGGTGCTTCGACGTGCAGATCGATCCGGCCGCGCTGCAGCGCCTGACGCCCGAGCAGCGCAACCAGGCCTGCCTGTGCCCGGCCTGCGCCGGCGCAGTGAAAGCCGCCGAGCGCCGCGAGCAGAACTGAGCCATGCGCCTGGATCGCTTTCTCAGCAACTTCCCCCGTTTCAGCCGGCAGGACAGCCGCCTGCTGATCTGCGCCGGGCGCCTGCGCGTGGATGGCGAGACCGTCCGCGACCCGCGTTTCGACGTGCGCGATTTCCAGCGCGTGGAGCTGGACGACGAACTGCTCCAGGCCGGACGCAGCGCGCGCTACTGGATGCTGCACAAACCGGTCGGCGTGGTCAGCGCCACCGCGCATGACGAACACCGCACCGTGCTCGACCTGCTCGACGAACCGGACAAGCACGACCTGCACCTGGCCGGGCGCCTGGACCTCAACACCAGCGGCCTGCTGCTGATCACCAACGACGGTCGCTGGTCGCGGCGTATCACCCAGCCGCAGCAGCGCAAGCCCAAGGTCTACCACGTCAGCACCGAACAGCCGATCACCGCCGAATACGCCGAAGTGTTCGAGCGCGGCCTGTACTTCGCCTTCGAAGACCTCACCACCCTGCCCGCCCGGCTCGAACTGCTGGGCAGCCACAGCGCCCGCCTGACCCTGTTCGAGGGCCGTTACCATCAGGTCAAGCGCATGTTCGGCCACTTCCGCAATCGCGTGGTCGCGCTGCATCGCGAGAGCATGGGCGAGATCGTCCTCGACCCGCGGCTGGCGCCCGGCCAGTACCGCGCGCTGACCGCCGCAGAAATCGCCAGCGTCTGATCGCACAGGCGCCGAACCTTACAACCCGACCAACGGTATCCAGAAACCGCGATAAAGATGTGACTCGCCCTTGCATGGCTGCAAGGCAACTGCTTGAATCGAATCACAAGTCCTGAGATGACCAATCGGTCACTACCGGACATCTAAGCGTTTCTTCGGTTACTGGCGTTCTGCGCCGACTGGATTCCTGCCTGGTAACACCGCCCCCTCTCCGGCCTCCGAAAAGGCTTGGAGCGCTCGCCTGTTTCGATCCTAACTGTTTGAAAATAAAAGAATTCCAAAAATCTCTCGCCTGACATCAGCTTGTCACGTCCAGGCGTTTTCCTGACTGCCCGAAGCTTGCGAACGGCCACCCGCTCGCCTTGACCCATTTGCGCCAGGAGGAAACGACATGAGGCCAGAAACCGCAGTCGTCGAGATCAACAGGAAGCACAAGGTTCACACGGAGTTCTACGGCAACCCGGCAGCAAGCAAGACCGTAATCCTGGTCAACGGCTCCCTGGCCACAACAGCCTCGTTCACCCAGACCGTCAAATACCTGCAACCGCAGTTCAACGTGGTCGCCTTCGACCTGCCCTACGCCGGCCAGTCGAAACCGTACAACAGCGACTTCACCCCCATCAGCAAGGAAGACGAAGCCGCGATCCTGCTCAAGCTGATCGACCACTACGGCGCCAACTACCTGATGTCCTTCTCCTGGGGCGGCGTCGCCTCCATGCTCGCCCTGGCCCAGCGCCCGGCCACCCTGGAACGGGCGGCGATCTGCTCCTTCTCGCCAATCCTCAACGTGCCGATGCTCGACTACCTGCACAAGGGCCTGCGCTTTCTCAACGCGGTGGATCGCGACAACATCGCCCTGCTGGTCAACAGCACCATCGGCAAGCACCTGCCATCGCTGTTCAAGCGCTTCAACCACAAGCACGTCAGCACCCTGGACGAGCACGAATACCGGCAGATGTACGCGCACATCAAGCAGGTCCTGAGCATGGAAGCGCACTGCGGCAAGGAATGCCTGCAGGCCATCGATATCCCGCTGATATTCGTCAACGGCGACCGCGACGAATACACCTCGGTGGAAGACGCCTGCCTGTTCGCCCAGCATATCGAGCACGCCGAATTCGCCGTAATCAACGACGCCGGCCACTTCCTCGACATGGAACACAAGGCTGCCTGGCTGCAGACCCAGCGCGTGCTGCTGGACTTCTTCAACGCCCCCAGCAAGCGCCTGCAACTGCCGACGCGCGGCGAGCTGCAGGAACTGCAGGCCATGGCAGTATGAGCGGCCTCAAGCGCGGAGCGAATGTACCTGTCGCTCTGCTCCGCGCTTCATTTCCGCCGCAGGTTCCGGTATAAAGGCACCCGCTGCGGGTGTCGTATAATGGTAATACCCTAGCTTCCCAAGCTAGAGCCGTGGGTTCGATTCCCATCACCCGCTCCAGCCAAGCAAAAGCCTCGTCATCACTGACGGGGCTTTTTCGTTTCTGGCGTTTGAAGGGCTTGACCGCAAGGGTTCGGGCCGGGAGGGATGGCGCTTTTTTGCGATCACACAAAAAGGCGCTGGAGAGAAAAATAAATCTGTCCCCTTTTCTCACAAATGAGGCAAGACAAGCCAGCCCATGAGAAAAAACCTATCGAAAGCGCTGTAAGACATCGTCAGAAATACCGCAGCCAACGAGACCATCATACTAACGGTGCTTGTCCGTTTCCCGCGTTTGTATTCGGTAAATAAGGTGGATGTCCTCTGGCTCCAACCGATACAGCTCCTCATCCGGTTTAGCACATAGGCTGCAACCGAGTCTTCGATAGAAATCCACCGTGTTCTGCGACGGCGTAGCCGAAACGTAGAGCGCGCTGGCGCCCAGCAGGCGGGCCTGCGCCGCGGCGCGGCGGAAGAGATGAGCACCGAGGCCGCGGCTGCGGTAAGCATGGCTGATATGGAGAAACTTCAGTTGCAGACAGTCGCCGTCTGGGCCGAGACGACGCGTGTCGAGTACCACCGCGCCTATCAGGCGTCCCTGATCGTAGAGGCCCAAAAACCATCCACCGCGGTCGAAGCAA
This sequence comes from Pseudomonas sp. GD04158, assembly GCF_029834875.1. Lineage (NCBI taxonomy): Bacteria > Pseudomonadati > Pseudomonadota > Gammaproteobacteria > Pseudomonadales > Pseudomonadaceae > Pseudomonas > Pseudomonas sp. GD04158. Next base: position 49,731 of record NZ_JAODYT010000015.1, read on the forward strand.
TCGAGCAGGATCGGCGTGTAGTGCTCGGCCTCCCCCTGCGGCCAGCCGCGCATGTCGTAAAACTCCGGGCGCAGCACTAGTTGGCCGGCCTCGACGGAATAAAGCTGTTCGATCACTTCGCTACGGTCTATCTCCCAGAGCTGTGGAATTTCTTCACGGCGCAGCAGGCGCTCTTCGCTCATCGTGGTTTCCTTGCAGGGGTATACCCTCGGTGGTAGCTGGAGCCGGTACGGTCCTACATGACGTCAAAGCCGGCCAGGCCCTGAGCTTCATGGGGAATGCTGCAGGCCCAGGTGAAGAATGACTCAGCACCTCCAACCAAAGCCACTCGTTCCCCGGAACTTCTGCCCACCAACGCCACCAGAAACCTATATGTCCTTTTCTGGAGGCCCCTGGCGATGGAACAGTGGAATATCTGGCTTGACCGCGATCTCTGGCTCAACGTGGCAATCGTGGTAGTGGCCACCGCGCTGATCTACAGCGTGCTGCGCACCCTGGTCAGCACCCTGCACAAGCGATTGATGGCCTGGTCGAAGGAACAGGACGGCAGTTGGCCGCACTTCGTGGCGGTGGTGATCGGCCGTACCAGCCGCCTGTTGCTGCTGGCCTTTTCCCTGTTGCTGGCGTTGCGCCTGCCGGAGCTGCCCGGCAGTTGGCAGAGCGCGTTGAGCCATACCTGGTTCGTCGCCCTGGCCTTGCAGGTGGCGCTGTGGGTGGATACCGGCGTGCGCCTGTGGTCGCGCAGCCTGGTGATGAAGAAAGGCGGCACCTACAACCCGGTGATGACCACCATCATCAGCATCATGATCCTGATCGTGGTGTGGTCGGTGATGCTGCTGTCGATCCTGGCCAACCTGGGGGTGGATATCACCGCGCTGGTGGCCAGCCTGGGTGTTGGCGGTATCGCCGTGGCGCTGGCGGTGCAGACGGTGCTCAGCGACGTGTTCGCCTCGCTGTCGATCGGCGTCGACAAGCCCTTCGAGATCGGCGACTTCGTGGTGTTCGGCGAGGTGGCCGGGACCATCGAGCATATCGGCCTGAAGACCACGCGCATCCGCAGCCTCAGCGGTGAACAGGTGGTGTGCGCCAATGCCGACCTGCTGCGGCAGGTGGTGCGCAACTACAAGCGCATGAATACCCGACGCATCGTCTTCAAGTTCGGCATCAACTACGACACGCCCAGCGACAAGGTGCGTCAGGTGGCCGAGAAGGTCGGCGACATCATCCGCGCCACGCCCAAGGCCAGGTTCGACCGCGCGCACTTTCTCGGCTTCGATGAAAGCCAGCTGACCTTCGAGGTGGTGTATATCGTGCTGACCTCGGACTACAACCAGTACATGGACATCCAGCAGGAGATCAACCTGCAACTGCTCGATGCCCTGCGCGAACTGGATGTGCGCTTCGCCCTGCCGCGTCGCGACCTGCGCCTGGTGGGCGAGAAGATGCCGGTACTCAAGGTCGCCGGCCTGCCGCAGCAGTTGGAAAACGAGGGCAGCGACTCGGATCAGCGCCTGCCGAGGTTCAGCTAGGCGCTGGCCACGGATCTGCTCGATCCGTGCAACAGACCTGCCACCCGGGTGCTGTATATCACCGCGCGAGGCAACCTTAGAGTGGGGCGCCCAGGAGACCCCGACCATGGCGCCCCACTCTTTCGAACTGCAGTATTTCTTCGACCCGCTGTGTGGCTGGTGCTATGCCAGCGCCCCCGCGCTGGCAGGTTTGGCCGAGCGCCATGGCGCCGCGCTGCGCATGATGCCGGTGGGCCTGTTCATGCAACCACGCCCGGTGGCGGCCATCGCCGAGCATGCCTGGCACAACGACCAGCGCATCGTCGCGTTGACCGGGCAGCGCTTTACCGAGGCTTATCGCAGCCGGGTGCTGCTGGCAGCGGATGGCGTGTTCGACTCCACCCCGCTGACCCGCGCGCTGGTGGCACTGGGCGCACTGGACACGGCACTGGAGCCACAGCTGCTGCATGTGGCGCAGCTCGCCCGTTACGTCGACGGGATGGATACCTGCACGGTCGATGCCGTCAGCCGCATTACCGCCGATGTCGCGGCCAGCGCCGGCCACGGGCTCGATGCCGATGAACTGGCCGCTCGCCTGCGCGATGACCGCGTGCTGGCCGAGAATACGGCCCGCCGCGTCGCCGCTGCGCGGCAAGCGATGCCGGCCGGCGGTGTGCCACAGCTGCTGTTGCGGGCTGACGGGGTAAATCAGGTGATCGCTGGGCAGGACCTCTACACAGGCCCGCAACGGCTGCTCGCGCGGATCGTTTCCCTGCTCTGAGCGCCCCGATGGCGCTTCATGCTGGCCCGACCGACCCACCATCGAAACAGCCCATAAGGCCTCTGGCCATCATATAAATTATTGATAAAACTGGACTTTTTACCTTCACAGCGGCGATGACCACGGCTAATCTGCCGCCCCATGATTCGACGTCTACTGCCCCTGCTCTGCTGTTTCACAGCCCTTTCCCTGCACGCCGCACCCGCCACTTTCGCCGAGGCCAAGCGCCTGGCCTGGCCGCTGTACGCCAAGCAGTCCACCGAGTTCTATTGCGGCTGCAAGTACAGCGGCAAGCGGGTCGATCTGCGCTCCTGTGGTTACACACCCCGCAAGAACGCCAATCGCGCCCAGCGCATCGAGTGGGAACATATCGTCCCGGCCTGGGTGATCGGCCATCAGCGCCAGTGCTGGCAGAAAGGCGGCCGCAAGAACTGCGCGGCCAACGATGCGCAGTTCCGCAAGGCCGAGGCCGACCTGCACAACCTGGTGCCGAGCATCGGCGAGGTGAACGGCGACCGCAGCAACTACAGCTTCGCCTGGCTGCCGCAGAAACCGCATCAGTACGGGCAATGCGAGACGGTGGTGGACTTCAAGGCGCGCAAGGTGATGCCGCGTCCGGCCATCCGCGGGATGATCGCGCGCACCTACTTCTACATGTCCGACCGCTACCAACTGCGCCTGTCGAAGCAGGATCGCCAGCTCTACGAAGCCTGGAGCAAGGCCTACCCGGTCAAACCCTGGGAGCAGCAGCGCAACCAGCAGGTGGCCTGCGTGATGGGCTGGGGCAATCCGTACGTGAGCAAGGTGGATATGAGCCGGTGCGCGCGGGGGCGTGGCTAACGCAGGGAGCGCCGTGCGCAGCGCATTTCACCCGATATTCCACGATCGCCACCGAATCGCTGAGAGCAGGTGCCCATGGCGCACCCTACGGCAGCAGGTCCCGATAGCGCGCGAGATCGGCGGGGAAAAGAGGCCCGTAGGGTGCGCCGTGCGCACCGACCAAAACGGCAATTGCAGGAGTTGGCCAGCGATCATGGGTCGCGGCTAGAGCCCCTGCCACAGCCTAGGTGCCGGTAGCGGGAAGGGTGTTCGCCGGCAACCGTGGGTCGGTGCGCGCGGCGCACCCTACGAAGAGCTCGTCAACCGCTGCAGCTCGCGCCGCACCATGTTGGCGAACTCCGGCGGGCTGAGCTGGTACAGCTCCTGCGCCACCCAGGGCAGCCAGCGCTCCTGCAGCTCGGCCCTGCGCGCCAGCAGGCGCTGGGCCTCGGCGTCGGCGCGGGCCTGGTGCTCGCGGTGGTAGTCGGCGCGGCTCGGTTTTTCTGTGCTCACGGTGTTGCCCTTTTCCTCATGCGCGGCGGAGCAGGCATAATCGCCGCCTGTTCGCCCATTTCGACCGTCATCAATGCGCATCCACGTCAGTTTCATCGACCGCGTCGGCATCACCCAGGAAGTCCTGGCGCTGCTTGGCGGGCGCAATCTGAACCTCGATGCGGTGGAGATGGTACCGCCAAACGTCTACATCGACGCACCGACCCTGAGCGCCGCGGTGCTCGAGGAGCTGCGCGGCGCGCTGCTGCAGGTGCATGGCGTGCAGAGCGTGGAGGTGGTGGACATTCTGCCCGGCCAGCGTCGCCGCCTGCAGCTCGATGCCCTGCTCGCGGCCATGCCCGACCCGGTGCTGGCGGTGGATGACCGCGCCACCGTGCTGCTGGCCAACCCGGCGCTGGTGGAGCTGTGCGGTCGCACGCCCGAAGGCCTGAGCATCGCCGCGCTGTTCGCCGATGACGCACTGCAGCAATCGCTGCTCGCCGCCGGTTTCCACCAGCCGCTGCGCGAGGTGCATTTCGCCGGCCAGCCGCTGCTGCTCGATGCCCAGCCGATCACCGAAGACGGACGCCTGACCGGCGGCCTGCTCACCCTGTATGCACCAAGCCGCATGGGTCAGCGCCTGGCCGCCCTGCATCATGATCATGCAGAGGGCTTCGACTCGCTGCTCGGCGAGTCCGCTCCGATTCGTGCGCTCAAGGCCCGCGCCCTGCGCGTGGCGTCGCTCGACGCACCGCTCTTGATCCATGGCGAAACCGGTACCGGCAAGGAGCTGGTGGCACGCGCCTGTCATACCGTCAGCGTGCGCCGCAATGCGCCCTTCCTCGCCCTGAACTGCGCCGCCCTGCCGGAGAACCTGGCCGAGAGCGAACTGTTCGGCTACGCCCCCGGCGCCTTTACCGGCGCCCAGCGCGGCGGCAAGCCGGGGCTGTTGGAGCTGGCCAACCAGGGCACGGTGTTTCTCGACGAAATCGGCGAAATGTCGCCCTATCTGCAGGCCAAGTTGCTGCGCTTTTTGAGCGACGGCAGCTTCCGCCGCGTCGGTGGCGACCGCGAGGTGAAGGTGGACGTGCGTATCCTCAGCGCCACCCACCGCGACCTGGAAAAGATGGTGGCCGAAGGCAGCTTCCGCGAAGACCTGTTCTACCGCCTCAATGTGCTCAATCTGGAAGTGCCGCCGCTGCGCGAGCGCGGCCAGGACATCCTGCTGCTGGCCCAGCACTTCATGGCCCAGGCCTGCGCGCAGATCCAGCGCCTGCCCTGCCGCCTGGCGCCGACCACCTTCCCCGCCCTGCTGGCCGGACGCTGGCCGGGCAACGTGCGCCAGTTGCAGAACGTGATCTTCCGCGCCGCCGCGATCTGCGACAGCAACTGGGTGGAGATGGACGATCTGGATATCGCCGGCACCGAAGTGGCGCCGAAGGTGGAAGGGGAAGTCGCCAGCCTGGAACAGGCCATGGACGAGTACGAGAAGGCGCTGCTGGAAAAGCTCTACGACAGCCACCCCTCCAGCCGCCAGTTGGCCGCACGCCTGGGTACATCGCACACCGCCATCGCCAAGCGCCTGCGCAAGTACGGGATTCCGGGCAAGCATTAAGGCCAGGCTTAACAAGCGGGCCACTCGCCCTTGTAGGGAGGGTTAGGCACCTGTCTTAAATACGGAAATCCCGCAGGTTCAGATGCGCCGTAACCCACCATCGGCGCAACGCGGAAGATCGCCCGGTGGGTTACGCGGCGCACCACGACCGCGGCGTCAGATCGTTCATCGGCCAGCGCCGCTAACCCACCCTACGGTTCCGTAGCGTACGCTCACTCTGCGGTAGTCCGAATCTGTAGGGTGGGTTAGGCGCATATCGCAAACACTCGTCATCCCACTGGGCCTGTCGCGCCGTAACCCACCATCGGCGCAACGCGGAGGATCGCACGGTGGGTTACGCGGCGCACCACGACCGCGGCGTCAGATCGTTCATCGGCCAGCGCCGCTACCCCACCCTACGGTTCCCGGCGCTGGATCAGATCGGCGTGGTGCTGGTCGGCACCTTGATCACCCCGCAGGCCACACGCGCCCCGCCGCCGCCCAGCGGCTGCGGATGATCGGCATGGTTGTCGCCGCCAGCGTGAATCATCAGCGAACGATTGTGCAGATCCTGCAGGCTCTTGAGCCGTGGCGCCAGCACCGGCTGGCTGGCCTTGCCGTCCTCGGTCACCAGCAGTGCGGGCAGGTCGCCAAGGTGGGCATTGTCTTCCCAGGGGAAGCCATGACGGCCGGCATTCTGCGGGTCCCAGTGGCCACCTGCTGCGCCGGCCGGCGTCAGCTTGCCATCCACCTCGGCGGCGTTGCAGTTGGGCTCGGTGTGCACGTGAAAGCCATGCACGCCGGGTTCCAGCCCCTGCAGATCAGGGGTGAATACCAGCCCGTAGGCCGACTGGCTGATGGTCACGGTGCCGATGGATGCGCCAGTACCTTTCTCCGTGGCCTGCTCCAGCGTCACGGTAACCGTCTCGCTGGCCTGCAGACTGGTGGCGCCAAGCAGCGCGAATGCCAGGGGAATCAGGGGTTTCATGTCGATCTATCTCCTTGTCGATAAAGCCTCCCCCTTACCGACCCTCGATGCCCCGGAGCGGTTCCAGCTAGTTGCCGTATCGATAACGATCCACCGTAACGATTCAGCAACAATCGCCCGAAAGCCGCGCCGCGCCTCGTGCGACTTCAACTTTTCCATTTGCGACACGCCTATTCGTATCGATATCGTTCCAGACAATCGTATACAGGCCTGGGATATATTAATAACTTATTGATTTTATTTAATATTTTTCCATTGGCACTGGCATTGCAAACGCTTGCCCACCTGCCCGCCACCCAAGAAGCGGACACCTTTACCCCCTGAGGAGTTGACATGAGCGAGTTGCGTTTCACCGCCGATCACGAATGGCTGCGTCTGGACAACGATGGTCTGGTTACCGTCGGCATCACCCATTACGCCCAGGACGCGCTCGGCGACGTGGTGTACGTACAGCTGCCGGAAGTGAAGGCCTACGCCCAGGGCGAAGAGGTGGCGGTGCTGGAGTCAGTGAAGGCTGCCAGCAACATCGTCATGCCGCTGGACGGCGAGATCGTCGAAATCAACGCCGACCTGGAAGGCAGCCCGGAGCTGGTCAACGAATCGCCGCTGGACAAGGCCTGGTTCTTCCGCATGCGCCTGGCCGACAACGCCGTGCTGGCCGACCTGCTGGACAAGGCCGGCTATGATCGTCTGTTGAACGCCAACGCCGACGCCTGAGTGACCGCCATGACCAAGCTCGATACCCAGAACGAATTCATCGCCCGCCACATCGGCCCGCGCGATGCCGACACCGCCGCCATGCTCGAACTGCTCGGCTATGACTCGGTCGACGCGCTGACCAATGCGGTGATCCCCGAGAGCATCAAGGGCACCAGCATCCTCGGTGAGCAGCCGGGCCTGTCGGAAGCCGACGCCCTGGCCAAGATCAAGGCCATCGCCGCGAAGAACCAGCAGTTCAAGAACTACATCGGCCAGGGTTACTACGGCACCCACACGCCGAGCCCGATCCTGCGCAACCTGCTGGAAAACCCGGCCTGGTACACCGCCTACACCCCGTACCAGCCGGAGATTTCCCAGGGCCGCCTGGAAGCGCTGCTGAACTTCCAGACCCTGATCAGCGACCTCACCGGCATGCAGATCGCCAACGCATCCCTGCTCGACGAAGCCACCGCTGCCGCCGAGGCCATGACCTTCTGCAAGCGTCTGTCGAAGAACAAAGCCGCCAACACCTTCTTCGTTTCCCAGCATTGCCACCCGCAGACCCTCGACGTGCTGCGCACCCGTGCCGAGCCGCTGGGCATCGATATCGAAGTCGGCGACGAAGCCACCATTACCGACGCCAGCGCCTACTTCGGCGCGCTGCTGCAGTACCCGGCGAGCAACGGCGACATCTTCGACTACCGCGCCCTGGTCGAGCGTTTCCACGCCGCCAATGCCCTGGTCGCCGTAGCCGCCGACCTGCTGGCCCTGACCCTGCTCACCCCGCCGGGCGAGTTCGGCGCCGACGTCGCCCTGGGCAGCGCCCAGCGCTTCGGAGTGCCGCTGGGCTTCGGTGGCCCGCACGCCGCCTACTTCGCCACCCGCGACGCATTCAAGCGCGACATGCCGGGCCGCCTGGTCGGCATGTCGGTGGACCGCTTCGGCAAGCCGGCCCTGCGCCTGGCCATGCAGACCCGCGAGCAGCACATCCGCCGCGAGAAGGCCACCAGCAACATCTGCACCGCGCAGGTGCTGCTGGCCAACATCGCCAGCATGTACGCCGTGTACCACGGCCCGAAAGGCCTGACCGCCATCGCGCAGCGCGTGCACAGCTTCACCGCCATCCTCGCCCTGGGCCTGACCAAGCTGGGCCACAGCGTCGAGCAGCAGCACTTCTTCGACACCCTGAGCATCAAGACCGGCGCCAAAACCGCCGAGCTGCATGCCAAGGCCCGTGCTGCCGGCATCAATCTGCGCGAGATCGACGCCGAGCGTCTGGGTCTATCGCTGGACGAAACCACCGACCAGGCGGCCGTCGAGGCGCTGCTGGCACTGTTCGCCGGCGATCAGGCCGCCCCTGCCGTCGCCGACCTGGCCGCACAGGTCGCCACCCGCCTGCCGCAGAATCTGCTGCGCCAGTCGGCGATCCTGCAGCACGAAGTGTTCAACCGCTACCACAGCGAAACCGAGCTGATGCGCTACCTGCGCAAGCTGGCCGACAAGGACCTGGCGCTGGACCGCAGCATGATCCCGCTGGGCTCCTGCACCATGAAGCTCAACGCCGCCAGCGAGATGATCCCGGTCACCTGGCCGGAGTTCGGCAACCTGCACCCCTTCGCTCCGGTCGAGCAGGCCGCGGGTTACACCCAGCTGACCACTGAGCTGGAAGCCATGCTCTGCGCCGCCACCGGCTACGACGCCGTGTCGCTGCAGCCCAACGCCGGTTCCCAGGGCGAGTACGCGGGCCTCTTGGCCATCCGTGCCTATCACCTGAGCCGTGGCGACGATCAGCGCGACATCTGCCTGATCCCGCAATCGGCCCACGGCACCAACCCGGCGACCGCCTCCATGGCCGGCATGCGCGTGGTGGTCACCGCCTGTGACGCGCGCGGCAACGTCGACATCGCCGATCTGAAGGCCAAGGCCGAAGAGCACAAGGATCGCCTGGCCGCGATCATGATCACCTACCCGTCCACCCACGGTGTGTTCGAGGAAGGCATCCGCGAGATCTGCCAGATCATCCACGACAACGGCGGCCAGGTTTACATCGACGGCGCCAACATGAACGCCATGGTCGGCCTCTGCGCACCAGGTCAGTTCGGCGGCGACGTCTCCCACCTGAACCTGCACAAGACCTTCTGCATCCCGCACGGCGGTGGCGGCCCGGGCGTCGGCCCGATTGGCGTCAAGTCGCACCTGGCACCGTTCCTGCCGGGTCATGGCCACATGGCCCGCAAGGAAGGCGCAGTGAGCGCCGCGCCGTTCGGCAGCGCCAGCATCCTGCCGATCACCTGGATGTACATCACCATGATGGGCGGCAACGGCCTCAAGCGCGCGTCGCAGATGGCCATTCTCAACGCCAACTACATCGCCCGTCGTCTGGAAGAGCACTACCCGGTGCTGTACTCCGGCGAAGGCGGCCTGGTGGCGCACGAGTGCATCCTCGACATCCGTCCGCTCAAGGACAGCAGCGGCATCAGCGTCGACGACGTGGCCAAGCGCCTGATCGACTTCGGCTTCCACGCCCCGACCATGTCCTTCCCGGTAGCCGGTACCCTGATGATCGAGCCGACCGAGAGCGAGTCCAAGGAAGAGCTGGATCGCTTCTGCGACGCCATGATCGCCATCCGCGAGGAAATCCGCGCGGTCGAGCAGGGCCGTCTGGACAAGGACGACAACCCGCTGAAGAACGCCCCGCACACTGCCCTGGAACTGGTCGGCGAATGGCACCACGCCTACAGCCGCGAGCAGGCCGTGTACCCGGTGGCGAGCCTGATCGAGGCCAAGTACTGGCCGCCGGTTGGCCGCGTGGACAACGTCTACGGCGACCGCAACCTGGTCTGCGCCTGCCCGTCCATCGAGGCGTATCAGGACGCGTAAGCGCCAAGCCGTAGCCCGGATGAAATCCGGGAGCTTTCAACAGCTTCCCCGGATTGCATCCGGGCTACATCCACCCCGATTCCTTTCGGCTCCCCTCACCGGGGCGGGCCGACTGCATCCCGAGAAAAACGATAAAGAGGGCCTCACCATGTTCAGCAAGCACGACCAACTGCAGGGCTATGACGACGCCCTGCTCGCGGCGATCCAGGCCGAGCAGCAGCGCCAGGAAGACCATATCGAGCTGATCGCCTCGGAGAACTACTGCAGCCAGCGCGTGATGCAGGCGCAAGGCAGCGGTCTGACCAACAAGTACGCCGAAGGCTATCCGGGCAAGCGCTACTACGGTGGCTGCGAGCATGTGGATAAGGTCGAGGCGCTGGCCATCGAGCGCGCCAAGCAGCTGTTCGGCGCCGACTACGCCAACGTGCAGCCGCACTCCGGCTCTTCGGCTAACAGCGCCGTCTACCTGGCGCTGCTCAATGCCAGCGATACCATCCTCGGCATGAGCCTGACCCATGGCGGCCACCTGACCCACGGCGCCAAGGTGTCGTCCTCGGGCAAGCTGTACAACGCCGTGCAGTACGGCATCGACGAGAACGGCCTGATCGATTACGACGAGGTCGAGCGTCTGGCCATCGAGCACAAGCCGAAGATGATCGTCGCCGGCTTCTCGGCCTACTCGCGCGTGCTGGACTTCCCGCGTTTTCGCGCCATCGCCGACAAGGTGGACGCTCTGCTGTTCGTCGATATGGCCCATGTGGCGGGGCTCGTGGCCGCCGGCCTGTACCCGAACCCGGTGCCGTTCGCCGACGTGGTCACCACCACCACCCACAAGACCCTGCGCGGCCCACGTGGCGGCCTGATCCTCGCGCGCGGCAACGAAGAGATCGAGAAGAAGCTCAACTCCGCCGTGTTCCCCGGCGCCCAGGGCGGCCCGCTGATGCACGTCATCGCGGCCAAGGCGGTGTGCTTCAAGGAGGCGCTGGAGCCCGGCTTCAAGGCCTACCAGCAGCAGGTGATCGACAACGCCCGCGCCATGGCCGAAGTGTTCGTCGAGCGCGGCTATGACGTGGTCTCCGGCGGCACCGACAACCACCTGATGCTGATCAGCCTGGTCAAGCAGGGCCTGACCGGCAAGGCGGCCGACGCGGCGCTGGGCGATGCCCACATCACGGTGAACAAGAACGCCGTGCCGAACGACCCGCAGTCGCCGTTCGTCACCTCCGGCATCCGCATCGGTACCCCGGCGGTGACCACCCGCGGCTTCAAGGAAGGCGAATGCCGCACCCTGGCCGGCTGGATCTGCGACATCCTGGGCGACCTGGACAACCCGGCCGTGATCGAGCGCGTGCGCAGCCAGGTCGCAGACCTGTGCGCCACCTTCCCGGTCTACGCTGACTGACACCCAACGTACAACGGGCCGCACCGCGGCCCCAACCGGTGCGCGCGGCGCACCCAACAGGAAATCGACATGACCACTGAAACTCTCGCCAAGACTCCGCTGCACGCCCTGCACCTCGAACTCGGCGCGCGCATGGTGCCCTTCGCCGGCTATGACATGCCCGTGCAGTACCCGCTGGGCGTGATGAAGGAGCACATGCACACCCGCGAGGCCGCCGGCCTGTTCGACGTCTCGCACATGGGCCAGATCCTGCTGCGTGGCGAGAACGCCGCGCGCGCCCTGGAAACCCTGGTGCCGGTGGACATCATCGAGCTGCCGGTGGGCCTGCAGCGCTACGCCATGTTCACCGATGCCCAGGGCGGCATCCTCGACGACCTGATGGTCGCCAACCTGGGTGACGACACCCTGTACCTGGTGGTCAACGCCGCCTGCAAGGATCAGGACCTGGCCCACCTGAAGAAGCACATCGGCGAGCAGTGCCAGATCGAGTGCCTGTTCGAGGAGCGCGCCCTGCTCGCCCTCCAAGGCCCGAAAGCGGTCGACGTGCTGGCCCGCCTGGCGCCTGAAGTGAGCAAGATGACCTTCATGCAGGTGGCCCGCGTGCGCCTGCTGGGCAGCGAATGCATCGTCAGCCGCAGCGGCTACACCGGCGAAGACGGTTTCGAGATTTCCGTCGCCGTCGATCAGGCCGAAACCCTGGCGCGCAGCCTGCTGGCCGAAGCGGAAGTCGAGGCCATCGGTCTGGGTGCGCGCGACTCGCTGCGCCTGGAAGCCGGCCTGTGCCTGTACGGCCACGACATGAGCAGCGCCACCACGCCGATCGAAGCCAGCCTGCTGTGGGCCATCTCCAAGGTGCGCCGTGCCGATGGCGAGCGTGCCGGCAACTTCCCGGGCGCCGAGCGCGTATTCGAGCAGCAGCAAAAAGGCGTAGCGCGCAAGCGCGTCGGCCTGCTGCCGCAAGAGCGCGTACCGGTGCGTGAAGGCGCGGAAATCGTCGACGCCGACGGTACCGTGATCGGCCAGGTATGCAGCGGCGGCTTCGGCCCGACCCTCGGCGCACCGGTGGCCATGGGTTACGTCAATGCCAGCCACACCGCCGTCGACAGCGACGTCTGGGCCGTGGTGCGCGGCAAGCGCGTGGCGATGAAAGTGGCCAAGACCCCGTTCGTGCCGCAGCGCTACTACCGCGGCTGATCAGCGCCCGACTCCCCTCTCCCATTTATTGGGGGCACGCCTAGTGGAGAGGGGTTGGGAGAGAGGGCAAAAGTAGGACCGCAGGACCGCAACGTGCGTAGGGCGGGTGAAACCCGCCACATAGCCCTGGCGGGTTGCACCCGCCCTACAGATGACTACTCCGTAGCCCGGATGCAATCCGCGGATGCCCTCAAAAGCTCCCGGCCTGCATCCGGGCTACGTCGTTTCTAACCCCTGATCCGCTCGTAAGGCACCCGCTCGCGCCCGGCGCGCAGCGTCTGCGCCCACCAGTTCAGTTGCACCAGCGTATGCGCCAGCGCCGAGTTGGCGCGTCGCGGCTCGCTCAACCGCCCCTGATCATCGAATTGTTCCCAGGCATTGGTGAAGCTCACCGAGCCGCGCACCGTCATCGCATGCAGCTCCGCCAGCACCTGGCGCAGCTGTTCCACCGCACGCAGCCCGCCGGATACCCCACCATAACTGACGAATCCTACCGGCCGCGCCTCCCAGGATGCCGGCACCTCGTCGATGAATTGCTTGAGCGCCGCCGGATAGCCGTGGTTGTACTCCGGGGTGACGATCAGAAAGGCATCGGCGCGGAGCAGCTGCTGCAGCGACTGATGGCGCTGCTCCGCGATCTCCTGCGGCTCGCCGGGCTGGCGGAACATCACGGCCGGGTCGACCAGGCTCAGCTCGAATTCGCTGCGCTGTTCGATCTGCTCGCGCGCCCAGGCCACCACCTGGTCGCAGAAGCGCTCTTCACGCACGCTGCCGTATATCAGTACCAGTCGAATGCGGTCCTGCATGGAAAAACCCTCGGAGTTGTGTATCAGGGCCTGCGAGGGTAAAACCTCAACTTAACTTAAGGTCAAGAGGGATTTTCCATGTCCATTCACGAACGCCCGCTAAGCGTCGGCCAGGTCGCCGAACGCAGCGGCGTGGCGGTTTCCACACTGCATTTCTACGAAACCAAGGGGCTGATCCACAGCCAGCGCAACGCCGGCAATCAGCGGCGTTACCGGCGCGACGTGCTGCGCCGCGTGGCGATCATCAAGGTGGCGCAGCGCCTGGGCATCCCGCTGGCCGATATCGGCGCGGCGCTGGCCACCCTGCCCTGCGACCACATGCCCACGGCTGCCGACTGGCAACAGCTCTCGGCGCAATGGCAGCGCGATCTGAATGCGCGCATCGAGCAACTGACGCGGCTGCGCGACCAGCTCACCGGCTGTATCGGTTGTGGCTGTCTGTCGATGCAGGACTGCCCGCTGCGCAACCCCCGGGACGAACTCGGCGAACAGGGCGCCGGCGCCCGCCTGCTGGAGACGGATTAATCCTCCTGGCAGTTGCGCCGGTTGCCGAACACCTCACGGCGAATGTCGCGCACGTCCAGGGAGATCGCCGGCACCTGCGGCAGGCGCTGCACCAGCGCCCGCACGATGCGCCGCGACAGCGCGCGCTTGTCGTCATCGCTGCGCCCCGCCAGCAGATAGAAGATCAGGTGCACGAACGGCCCCGCCTCGCCGCCGACGCAGTGGTGCTCGTACAGACTCAGGCGCACCTTGACTTCACCGGGCTGGAACAGGCCAGTGCCTGCCGCCTGATCGTGCACCAACTGCACCAGTGCCTGCGGCGCGATGTACTCGGCCACTTCGCTGGCGGCCTCGATCAAGCAATGCGGCATGGATAGCCCTCGATGTAAGCAAATTTGTCATACGTTATCACACAACAATATCGATACCAGATTAGCTGTCCTACCCTGCACTGCACCTCTTCACAGCGGCCATAGCGCCGTTATACGCGCCATAGCCACTCATACTTTGGTCTAGCCAGGCGTTGACAAGCGCCAAAAAGGCTGTCGATAATCGAGCGAGTTGTATGACGACATATGACATTGATAACAACAATAATCAGGACCAGAGCATGACAATCCTCGCCTCTGCTTCAGCGCAGCCGCTGCGCGCTCGCTCCGCATTCAACGCCACCACAGGCCCTGGAACCGGATTCGCCGGAGGCTGACGCCAGCCACCAGCAATGACCGGTCGCGTTCGGCCGGCCTGCCCCACGGGGCATTCACACCCTCCCGCCATGCAGGCTGCCATCAGGCCAGCAGGGGATGGTTCGTTCAAAAACTGGGAGCACAACAACAATGACCGCACGCAACACCCTTCCCCTGGCCCTGCTCGGCAGCACCGCGCTGGCGCTCGTGATGCCCACCGCCACCCATGCCGCCGGCTTCGTCGAAGACGCCAAGGTCACCCTCGGCCTGCGCAACTACTACTTCAACCGCAACTTCCTCAACCACTCCGGCCCGTCGGTGCAGGGCAGCGATCAGGGCCAGGCGGCCGAGTGGACCCAGAGCTTCATCCTCGATGCCCGCTCCGGTTTCACCCAAGGCACCGTCGGCTTCGGTCTGGACGTACTCGGCCTGTATGCAGTCAAGCTCGATGGCGGCAAGGGCAGCATCAACAGCGGCCTGCTGCCGGTACATGGCACGGGCAATGACCGTCATGCCCCCGATGATTACGGTCGCACCGCCGTTGCCGCCAAGGCCAGGTTGTCCAAGACCGAGCTGAAGGTGGGCGAGTGGTTCGCCGTGCTGCCGATCCTGCGCGCGGACGACGGCCGTGCGCTGCCGCAGACCTTCCAGGGCGCACAGATCACCTCCAGTGAAATCGACGGTCTGAACCTGTACGGCGGCCAGTTCTGGAAGAACAGCCAGCGTAACGACGCCAGCCGCGAGGACATGTCGTTCAACGGTATCGAGGGCGATGACTTCAACTTCGGCGGCGGTGAGTACCGCTTCAACGGCAACAACACCATGGTCGGCGCATGGCATGCGCGCCTGGAGGACGTGTACCAGCAGAGCTTCCTGCAGCTGACCCACAGCCAACCGGTCGGCGACTGGGTGCTGGGCGCCAACCTGGGTTACTTCAATGGCAAGGAAGAAGGCGCAGCCAAGGCCGGCAACCTGGACAACAAGGTCTATCAGGGCAGCCTCTCCGCCAAGACCGGCAACAACACCTTCATGGTGGCCTACCAGCGCCTGAGCGGCGATACCAAGTTCCTGCGCATTGACGGCTCCAGCGGCGGCACCCTGGTCAACGACGGCTTCACCGCCAGCTTCGACGCGCCCGAAGAGCGCTCCTGGCAGGTGCGTCACGACTACAATTTCGCCGGCCTCGGCATCCCCGGCCTGACCCTGATGAACCGCTACACCAGCGGCTCCAACATCCACACCGGCGGCCGTACCGATGCCGAGGAATGGGCGCGCGAATCGGAGCTGGCCTACACCATTCAGGAAGGCGGCCTGAAGAACCTGAGCATTCGCTGGCGTAACTCCAACGTCCGCCGTGACGTTGGTCAGGATGCCCACGAGAACCGACTGATCATCAACTACCCGCTGTCGATCCTGTAATTCCAGGCGCGCTCGCGCGTCCGATTGTCTCCATGTGTTTACGGCACTTTACGCCCGTCCTCGTGACGGGCTTTTTTTGCCCGCCAACTTTGACGCTCCCTGCGCGACGTTAACCCGTAGGGTGCGCCGTGCGCACCAGCTCCAATGCCGAACCCTTGGGTGAATGTCGCTTTTTACATCCACCAGAGCGACGGATCGGTAAAGCCTGTCCACCCTGGGCGCCATACGATGGCTCGCGAGGAGCCCCCGGTGCGCGCGGCGCACCCTACCGCAAGCGCCCTACCATCTGCGCCAGCACCGTCAGCACATCCTGCCCCAGCTTTTTCGAGCGCGCGCCATTCCAGCCGGTGCGCGGCTGCGGGTTGTCATCGTGATCCTTGAACGGCATCTCGATGGTGAACGACAGGCAATCGAAGGCCTCGCCCACCGCGTTGCAGGCCAGGGTCAGGTTGGCCTGGCCGGGCTCGTCGCGCGGGTAGCCGAAACGGGTCTGGAACTCGGCGCCGATGCTCACCAGGCGCTGGCGGAAATCTTCCTCCAGCGCGGCCAGGCGCGGCGTATAGCCGGGGTTACCCTCGCAGCCCGCGGTGAATACGTGGGGGATCTCCTCGTCGCCGTGGATATCGAGGAACAGGTCGACGCCGATGCGCTGCATATGCTGCAACGCGAACAGCACCTCGGGGCTGCGCTCGACACTGGCCGACTGCCAGGCGCGATTGAGGTCCTGCCCCGCCAGGTTGGTACGCAGATGGCCGCGGAAGGCACCGTCCGGATTCATGTTCGGTATCAGGTAGAACTCGGCCTGGCTGAGCAGCGCCTGGACCTCGGCGTCATGCGGGTCCTGCAGGCGTTCGATCAGCCCCTCCATGAACCACTCGGCCATATGCTCGCCGGGATGCTGCTGGGCGATGAGCCACAGCTTGCTCGGCGCGGCAGCCTGAGCGCCAATGCGCAGCAGCTGGATATCGCGGCCTTCCAGACTTCGGCCGCAGGCCACCAGTTCGGCCCCCCGCTCCAGGGCCTGGGCGACGAGGCGCTCGTGGCGCGCTCGCGGATAGGGCTCGAAATAGGCGAACCAGGCCTGCTCGCGCTCGGCAAGCAGCTCGAAGTGCAGTTGACCGTCCTCGAAACGGGTGGGCACGCGGAACCAGTCCTGCTGGTCGTAGCTGGCCACGGCCTGGTAGCCGTCCCAGGCCTTGTTGTAGGCCGACTGCCCGGCGTTGGTCAGGCTGAAGGCATGGCGCTGGCCTGGCTGCAGGCCCTCGACCCGGAAATGAAACCACTGGAAGTGATAGCTGTTGAGATCCGGCCGCATGGCCAGCTGCACCCGCAGCGGGTCGCTGGCATCGATGACCTGGATGTTGCCGCTGTCGAAATCCGCGCTGATCTTCATGGCTGCCTCGAGAACGAAATCAGCGCTCAGGATTGCAGCTCACCGCGGCAGTGGGAAGTCACGAGCGCGACAGACAGATAAGGCCAGGCGAACTAAGGTGAGCTAGGCAAGCCTAATAGCGACTTTGCCTCTTGCCCACGGAGTTCAACGCATGCCCAGCCCGACAGCCCCGTTACACACCACCCTGGCCCTGCTCGCCCTGGCGCTGCTGGCCGGATGCGCCGGCCGCGAGCCCACGACCGCTACTCCCTCGCAGACGCCTACGCCGCAACAGAGCGAACAGCCCGCCATCCAGGATGCGCAGAGCCAGCTGCGCCAGCAGGCCCAGCGCGGCGACCTGGACAGCCAGTTCCAGCTCGGCAGCAGCTACTTCGTCGGCCAGCCGGAGAAGAACCTCAAGCAGGCCGAATACTGGTGGAAGCAGGCCGCCGACAAGGGCCACGCCATGGCGGCGGTGAGCCTGGCCTATCTCTATACCGGGCGCGATGCCCCTGAGTTCGCCAACCAGCGCGACATGCTCAAGTACCTCAATCAGTCGGCCGCTGCAGGCAACCCCATGGCCCAGCATGTGCTGGGCAACCTCTACCGTCGCGGTGAAGGCGGCGTACCACGCGACCCTGACCAGGCCCAGCGCCTGTACCAGAGCGCCTGCCAGCAGCGCTACGAGCCTTCCTGCGCGGCGCTGGGTGGTCAGTAAGTCGAATGCCCGTTCCTAGGGTTGAAGGTCAAACAGCGCCTTGCCGCTTTCCATGTCGCTCGGGGCGGAGAAGTGTTCGTGGAAGATCAGCCAGCGGCCACCCTGGCGGCGCAGGCACTGGGTCACGCGCATCCAGCAGGTCTGCAGCTCGCCCTTCTCATTGCTGCCACCGCAGTGCAACAGGTAATGGGTCACGCCGAGATCGCCGCTGGCGGTGTAGGTCGGCTCGTGGGGCTCGAACATACCTGGGCCGCTGCACATCTCCATGCAGGCCTGCCAATGTGCCTGGTATGCCGGGCGCCCCTGGAAGCGCAAGGGGCCCACGGCATCGTAGGACACCACGTCCTCGGCGTAGTGACTCATGATGCGCGCCACGTCCTTGCTGCGGCAGGCTTCGGTCCAGTCGTTCAGAGCATCTTGCAGTTCGTGCTGACTCATGTCGTTCTCCTTCGCTGAAGTCAGGCCTTGTGGCCGCAGCAGTCGTGGGTGGGCGCGCTCTGTTCGTACTCGTCGTGCAGGCGCGTCCAGTTGAGCCCCTTGCCGTCCAGATCGGGCATGCCGTCCCAACCCTCGCCGCGGCCAAAAGGCGTGAAGTCGAGGAAATGGAAGCTGCTCATCAGCATCTCCAGCCCTCGGCCGTAACAGGAATAGGTGTGGTAGATCCGCCCGCCGTCGCGCAGGAACACGCTGACGCCGGGCTGCTCGCCCTGGATGTGATAGGTCAGGCCCAGGCGCTCGAGCTCGTCCTTATCGCGGTAGTTGTATTCGACCGGCGCGACCTGCTCGTCGGTGGTGGCGTGGTAGTCGTAGTTGAAGCGGCTGCCGTAGGAGCTGTACCAGGGCAGGGTCCAGCCCATGCGCCGCTTGAAGGCTTCGAGGTCGGCCAAGGGCGCGCGCGAGACCAGCACAAGATTGGTGTCGCGGGCATGCAGATGGGCCTGGTGGCCGATGTTGTCCACCAGGCAGGAACAGCCGTCGCAGCCCTCGCCGCGATCCATGTGGTACATGAAGTGGTAGACGATCAGCTGGCGGCGCCCGTGGAACAGCGCCTCCAGACCGACCTCGCCCTGCGGGCCGTCGAAGCGGTAATCCTCTTCCACCAGCACCATGGGCAGGGCACGGCGGGCGCGGTTGATTGCGTCGCGCTGACGGGTCAGCACCTTTTCCTGTTCGAGCAGCGCCTTGCGCGCTGCCAGCCACTGCTCACGCGTGGCGACTTCGGGGATATAGCGGCGATCCATGGCGGTTCTCCCGGTTGATCGAGTCTTGCCGGCTCAGTGCTGGCCGGCCTGCAGCTGCGCCGGCTGGATATCCAGCTCGCGCACCGGGCGCACCTCCACGCAGCCGACACGGGCGGCGGGAATGTGTCCGGCGAGCTGGATGGCCTCGTTGAGGTCGCGCGCCTCCACCAGATAGAAGCCGGCCAGTTGCTCCTTGGTTTCGGCGAAGGGGCCGTCGGTGATCGCCAGCTTGCCGCCGCGCATGCGTACGGTGGTGGCGGTCTGCACCGACTGCAGCGCCTCGGCGGCGAGCATGCGCCCGCTCTCCTGTACTGCATTGGCGTAGGCGAAGCACTCGCTGTCATGCGGGCTGTCGGGGGAGCTGTGCAGCTCCTGTTCGTTGGCGTAGACGAGGCAGAGGTATTTCATAGCGCGCTCCAGTTCCTTGGTGGGTGGGTACTGGATAGTCGAATGCGCCGGGAACGTTTCGACAATGGTCGGAAAAATATCGCAGAAGCCGATAAACGGTAGGGTGCGCCATGCGCACCCGCCTCTCCGTATTCCTTGCGCACTGCCTATTAGAAGTCTGCCGGCAACCTCGGCGCGCGCGGTGCCCCCTACTCGGGGACTTCGACGCTGACGTGAATGGCGTCGTGGCGCCAGAACTCCAGGTCGCAGTCGATGATGCGCCCGTGCTGGTCACGGTTGACCCGGGTGATGCGCAGCGCCGGGCTACCGGGCGCCACCTTGAGGCTGGCCGCAGCTTCGGCATGCAGCGCGGTAGGCACCATGTCGAAGCGCACGCGACCGTAGTGAATGCCGTACTCGCTGGCGTAGAGGTCGGTCAGCGAGCGGGTCAGGTCGAAGTCGAGGATGCCGGGGAAATAGGCCGGGTTGAGATAGTGCTCGACGTACAGCACCAGGCGCCCGTCGATGCGCCGCGCGCGGCATACCTGATAGACGCTCGACAGCGCCGGCAGCTCCAGCACCTGGCAGATTTCCGCACTGGCCGGCATCAGCCTGGCGCTCAGCACTTCGGTAGCCGGTACCCGCCCCTGCTCGGCCACCATGGCGTGGAAGTGGGTGCGAACCAGCGGGTTGTAGGCCACCCGCGTCGGTGAAACGAACCAGCCGCGCCGCTCCTCACGATAGACCAGCCCCTGCGCCTCCAGTTGCCCGAGCGCCTCGCGCAGAGTGATGCGCGTGGTATCGAACAGTTCGCTGAGCCTGCGCTCGGCCGGCAGCTTGCTGCCGGAGGGCAACAGGCCCCGGTCTATCTGCTCCTGCAGGGCGCGGCAGATGATGGTGACGGCCCGCGGCGCTTCTTCGCGCATCAATATCTCCCCTTTTGGACTAGTCCAGCCCCATGACAGGGCAAAAGCCTTCGCTAAGACGGGTTACAAGACTAGGCAGTCTAGATGACTGATAGATGACAACTCTGCTGCAAGCACGCCGCATGCCACCGCCATGCTTACTCACAGCCCAGCAAATCAGCCACTTATCCATGGTCTACGCTTGTGAAGCGCACCGGCCCGCTGCACCTAGACATCTGCCACTGGTGGCCGGACATAAAACTGTCATCGAAGGCGCCTAGATTGGCTCGGGTATTGCTGATCTAGACCAACACTCTCACTGCAAAGGAGTTTCCAATGAAACAACTGCTGCTGGCTTCACTGATGGGCTCGGCCATCGCCCTGGCGACCTCCGCCATGGCCGAAGGCACCGACTTGCAGGCACTGGAAAAGGCCGCACGCGCCGAAGGCGCGGTGAATAGCGTGGGTATGCCCGACAGCTGGGCCAACTGGAAAGACACCTGGGCCGATCTGGCCAAGCTTTACGGCCTCAAGCACCAGGACACCGACATGAGCTCGGCGCAGGAAATCGCCAAGTTCGCCGCCGAGAAGGAAAACGCCACCGCCGATATCGGTGACGTCGGCGCCGCCTTCGGCCCCATCGCCGTGCAGCAGGGCGTGACCCAGCCGTACAAGCCGAGCACCTGGGAGCAGATTCCGGACTGGGCCAAGGACAAGGACGGCCACTGGATGCTGGCCTACACCGGCTCCATCGCCTTCATCGTCAACAAGCAACTGGTCAAGGATATTCCGCGTTCCTGGGCCGACCTGAAAACCGGCACCTACAAGGTCGCCGCCGGTGACGTCAGCACCGCCGCGCAGGCCACCAACGGCGTGCTGGCCGCGGCCATCGCCCTGGGTGGCAACGAGAGCAACATCCAGCCGGCGCTGGACCTGTACGCCGACCTGGCCAAGCAGCGCCGCCTGTCGCTGGCCAACCCGACCATCCAGACCCTGGAGAAGGGTGAAGTGGAAGTCGGCGTGGTCTGGGACTTCAACGGCCTGTCCTACCGCGACCAGATCGACCCCGAGCGCTTCGAGGTGCTGATCCCGTCCGACGGTTCGGTGATCTCCGGCTACAGCACCATCATCAACAAGTGGGCGAAGAACCCCAACGCCGCCAAACTGACCCGCGAATACATCCTCAGCGATGCCGGGCAGATCAATCTGGCCAAGGGCCACGCCCGTCCGATCCGCGCCGAGCACATCGACCTGCCGGCCGAGGTACAGGCCAAGCTGCTGCCGCAAGAGCAGTACGCCAAGGTCCAGCCGATCAAGGATGCCGCCGCCTGGGAAGCCACCTCCAAGGCACTGCCGCGGCTGTGGCAGGAGCACGTGATCATCAATATGAATTGATGCAGCCGCGACACCATTGATCCGTAGCCCGGATGAAATCCGGGGCAATCGCCAAGTACGCCCCCGGATTGCATCCGGGCTACGACCGAACGAGAGAAACCCATGAAGCACAACGTCATCCTGGTGGTACTGGATGGCCTGAGCTATCAGGTGGCCCAGCATGCGCTGGGCCACCTGTTGGCTTACTGCCAGGCCGGGCGCGCTGCGCTGTACAAGCTCGACTGCGCACTGCCGGCACTGTCCCGCCCGCTCTACGAATGCATCCTCACCGGCGTGGCGCCCATCGACAGCGGCATCGTGCACAACGATGTGGTACGCCTGTCGAATCAGCGCAGCATCTTTCACTACGCCCGTGACGCCGGCCTGAGCACCGCCGCCGCGGCCTATCACTGGGTCAGCGAGCTTTACAACCGCGCGCCCTTCCAGGCCGCCCGCGACCGCCACACCAGCGATGAGTCGCTGCCGATCCAGTACGGCCACTTCTATTACGCCGACCATTACCCGGATTCGCACCTGCTGGCCGATGCCGACAGCCTGCGCCAGCTTCACGCGCCGAACCTGCTGCTGGTGCACCCGATGAACATCGACGACGCCGGCCACAAGCACGGCCTCGACAGTTCGCAGTACCGCAACGCCGCGCGCATGGCCGACGTGCTGCTGGCCGAATATATCCAGACCTGGCTCGACGCCGGTTACCAGATTCTGGTGACTGCCGACCACGGCATGAACAACGACCGCAGCCACAACGGCGTGCTGCCGGAAGAGCGCGAAGTGCCGCTGATCGTTCTCGGCAGCGCCTTCAGCCTCGATCCTGCAGCCCGCCCACAACAGACCGAGCTGTGCGGCACCATCTGCCAGCTGCTCGGCGCGGCCCACGACAAACCCTGGTGCAGGGAATTGCTTGCATGAAATCCACCATCTCCAGCAAGGGCTGGGCATTGCTGTGCCTGGTGCCCTTCGCGCTGTTCTTCTTCGCCTTCCAGATCGCACCACTGGCCTGGGTGGCGAGCAACAGCCTGAACACCGCCGACGGCTGGGGCCTGGGCAATTTCCAGCAGGCCTTCTCCTCGGCGTTCTACCGCCAGGCCATGCGCCACAGTCTGGAGGTCGCCTTCTGGTCGAGCCTGTTCGGCATCGTCGTCGCCATCATCGGCAGCTATTCGCTGCGCCAGGTCAGCAGCCGCCTGCGCGATTTCGTCATGGCGTTTTCCAACATGACCAGCAACTTCTCCGGGGTGCCGCTGGCCTTCGCCTTCATCATCCTGCTCGGCTTCAACGGCGCGCTGACCATCCTGCTCAAGCAGATGGGGGTGATCGAGGACTTCAACCTCTACTCCAAGACCGGCCTGATCGTGCTTTACACCTACTTCCAGATCCCCCTCGGCGTGCTGCTGCTCTACCCGGCCTTCGACGCCCTGCGCGAGGACTGGCGCGAGTCGGCCGAACTGCTCGGCGCCAATACCTGGCAGTTCTGGCGGCATATCGGCCTGCCGGTGCTGACCCCGGCGCTGCTCGGTACCTTCGTCATCCTCCTGGCCAATGCCCTGGGCGCCTACGCCACGGTGTACGCGCTGACCACCGGCAACTTCAACATCCTGCCGATCCGTATCGCGTCGATGGTTTCCGGCGACATCTTCCTTGACCCGAACATGGCCAGCGCGCTGGCGATGGTGCTGGTCGGCCTGATGACCCTGATCACCATCGTCCACCAATGGCTGCTGCGCCGGAGCTACCATGTCGCCCGCTGAAAAACGCTCGCCGCTGTTCCACCAACTGGTGGTCTACCTGCTGTTTCTGATCCTGCTGTTGCCGTTGCTCGGCACGCTGGTGTACTCACTGTCCACAAGTTGGTCGGCGACCATCCTGCCCAGCGGCTTCACCTTCAAGTGGTACGTGGCGCTGTGGAGCGATGCGCGCTTTCTCGCCGCCTTCGGCCGCTCGCTGCTGGTGTGCTTCGGCGCCCTGGCGTTGTCGCTGCTGCTGATCCTGCCGCTGCTGTTCGTGGTCAACTACCACTTCCCCAAGCTGGACGCGCTGATGAACGTGCTGATCCTGCTGCCGTTCGCCATTCCGCCGGTGGTGTCCTCGGTGGGCCTGATGCAGCTGTTCGCGTCCGGCCCGCTGCCGATCCTCGGCACGCCGTGGATCCTGATCGGCTGCTACTTCACCATCGCCCTGCCCTTTATGTACCGCGCCATCACCAACAACCTGCAGGCGATCAACCTGCGCGACCTGATGGACGCTGCCCACCTGCTCGGCGCCAGCACCTGGCGCGCAGCGTTCCTGGTGGTGCTGCCCAATCTGCGCAAGGGTTTGATGGTTTCGGTGTTCCTGTCCTTCAGCTTCCTGTTCGGCGAGTTCGTCTTCGCCAACCTGCTGGTGGGCAGCCGCTATGAAACGCTGCAGGTGTACCTGTACAACATGCGCAACGACAGCGGCCATTTCACCAGCGCTCTGGTGATCTCCTATTTCATGTTCGTGCTGCTGATGACCTGGGCAGCCAACCGTCTGAACAAGGACAAATCATGAGTTACCTGAATATCCGCGGCCTGCATAAAAGCTACGGTGCAACGCCCATCTTCACCGACATCAACATCGAGATCGGCCAGGGCCAGTTCATCACCCTGCTCGGCCCGTCCGGCTGCGGCAAGTCCACCCTGCTGCGCTGCATCGCCGGCCTGACCGCGGTCGACGGCGGGCAGATCCTGCTGGACGGCGAGGACCTGGTGCCCATGCCGCCGCAAAAACGCGGCATCGGCATGGTGTTCCAGAGCTATGCGCTGTTCCCCAACATGACCGTGCAACAGAACGTCGCCTTCGGCCTGCGTATGCAGAAGGTCCCAGCCGCCGAGGCCAGCAAGCGCGTCGCCGAGGTGCTGGAGCTGGTGGAACTGAGCGACTACGCCAATCGTTACCCGCAACAGCTCTCCGGCGGCCAGTGCCAGCGTGTGGCCCTGGCCCGCTCGCTGGTCACTCGTCCGCGCCTGCTGCTGCTCGACGAACCACTGTCGGCGCTGGATGCGCGCATCCGCAAGCACCTGCGCGAGCAGATCCGCGCGATCCAGCGCGAGCTGGGCCTGACCACCATCTTCGTCACCCACGATCAGGAAGAGGCGCTGGTGTTGTCCGACCGCATCGTGCTGATGAACGGCGGACAGATCGTCCAGAGCGGCGACGCCGAAACCCTCTACACTGCGCCGGCCGATGCCTTCGCCGCCGGTTTTATCGGCAACTACAACCTGCTCGACGCCGAGGCCGCCAGCCGCCTGCTCGGCCAGCCGATCGGCAGCCGCGTGGCGATTCGCCCGGAAGCCATCCACTTCGCCGACGGCGGCATCGAGGCGCAGATTCGCAGCCACAGCCTACTCGGCAACGTGATCCGCTACCGCGTCGAAGCACGCGGCGTGGAATTGCTGGTAGACGTGCTCAACCGCTCCGCCGCCGACCTGCACCACGACGGCCAGAGCGTCAGCCTGGCCATAGGCGCCGATGCGATCCGGGAGGTGGCGTGATGGCCCTGGCAATCTTCGATCTCGACGAAACCCTGATCCACGGCGACTGCGCCAGTCTGTGGGCAGTGGAAATGACCAAGCTGGGCTGGGCCGATGGCGAAGCCTTCATCGCCCGCGAACAGGAGCTGATGCACCTGTATGCGGCGGGCGAGCTGGCCATGGAGGACTACATGGCCTTCACCCTGGCGCCACTGGTGGGGCGCACACCCGAGGAGGTCGCCCATGTGGTCGAGCCCTTCGTCGAGGATGTGATCGAGCCGATCTTCTACAGCGACGCCAGCCGCACCCTGGCCGCGCACCGCGAAGCCGGCGATCGCCTGCTGGTGATCTCCGCCTCGGCGCATTTTCTGGTCAGCGCCATCGCCGAGCGCTTCGGCATCGACGAGGTATTGGCCATCGACCTGGAGCAGCAGCACGGCTTCTACAGCGGCCGCACCCAGGGCGTACTGACCTACCGCGAAGGCAAGGTGACACGGCTACAGGCCTGGCTCGCCGAGCAGAACGAGAACCTGGCCGGCGCCAGCTTCTATTCCGACTCGCGCAACGACCTGCCGCTGCTGCAACTGGTGGACAGGCCATTCGCGGTCAACCCCGACCCGACCCTGCGCGCCCACGCCGAACAGGCCGGCTGGCCGATTCTCAACTGGCGCTGATTCGGCCCGTAGGGTGCGCCGTGCGCACCGGGGTCCTCTGATGCGTGCGGTCCACCATCGCGCCCGCTGTTTCAAGGTGCGCCTGGCGCACCCTACAAGGGTGCGCTAGGCCACCGGGCGTTCAGCGACTCACTCAACGTGCCGAGCTGAGCATCTCGATTTCACGAAGCTCGACATCACGGCGCAGGTAATCCATGCGCCTTTCGTGAAACTCGCGCATGTGCGGCAGCGCCATGTGCTCGGCCAGCGCCTCCCGCGATGCCCATACCTCGTAGAAGATGAACAGGGTCGGGTCCTGCACGTCGCGCAGCATGTGGTATTCGATGCAGCCGGGCTCGGCGCGGCTGGGTTCGACGTAAGCCCGGAACAGCCGCTCGAAGGCTTCGGCCTGTTCGGGTCGGGTGTGGGCGTGGAGGATAAAGGCATACATCGGGAAGGCTCCGGATAAGGAATACCTCCTCACCTTAACGCAGGCTTCAGCTCGCATTTCATGACTTTCAGTCAACAATAATTTGACCGCTGCGGGGTATTTCACGCGCGCAGGGCCCGATAACCTGCCGCCACATTTTCCGGAGACCCCCGATGAAAAAGATCCTCCTGCTCAATGGCGGCAAACAGTTCGCCCATTCCAACGGCCAGTACAACACCACCCTGCACGACGCTGCCGTGGCCTTTCTCGACCGCGCCGGTTTCGATATCAAGACCACCTTCATCGACGGCGGCTACGACGTCGAGGACGAGGTACAGAAATTCCTCTGGGCCGACGTGGTGATCTATCAGATGCCCGGCTGGTGGATGGGCGCCCCCTGGACGGTGAAGAAGTATCTGGACGAGGTGTTCACCACCGGCCACGGCAGCCTCTACGCCAACGACGGCCGCACCCGCTCCGACGCCTCGCAGAAGTACGGTAGCGGCGGGCTGATCCAGGGCAAGCAGTACATGCTGTCGCTGACCTGGAACGCCCCGGTGCAGGCCTTCGAGGACCCGACCGACTTCTTCGAAGGCAAGGGCGTGGACGCGGTGTACTTCCCCTTCCACAAGGCCAACGAATTCCTCGGCATGAGCGCCCTGCCCACCTTCATCTGCAACGACGTGATGAAGGTGCCGAACATCGAGCGCGACGTGGCGCGCTACGAACAGCACCTGGCTCAGGTGTTCGGCGTCGCCTGAGGCAGCTCAGCGTCCGCCGAACAGCGCGGTCCAGTAGATGCCGGCGTCGCTTTGCGGGTCGCTGCCGTAGGCGGCGCCGAGTTCCTCGAACTGTGGGTTCATCAGGTTGGCGCAATGAGCCGGGCTGGCCAGCCAGCCTTCGACCACCTTGTCAGCCGTGTCCAATGCAGCGGCGATGTTCTCGCCAATGCGCCCACCGCCATAGCCGGCCAGCTCCGCACGATCCCCCGGAGTCCGGCCGTCGCGGCCCTGGTGAGCGAAGAAGTTGTCATTGGCCATGGCGCGGCTATGCGACTCGGCTGCCGTGGCCAGCTCCGCGCTCCAGGTCAGCGGTGCGGCTGCGGCGAACTGCTGAGCGCCGCACTGGCGCGCCTGGGCGCGGGCGGCGTTGATGCGCTGCAGCAGGTTCTGTCCTTCGGCCTGCCAGTCGCCGAGGCGGCCACTGAGCAGTGGGCGCGCCAGGACGATGCGCCAGTCGCGGTCCATGCGGCTGACGCCGATGTCGATGAACTGCGGGTCGAGCAGCACCCGGCAGAAGCTCTCCGCCAGCGCCTGCATCGCCGCCTGCGCATCGCGCGGACCGGACAGGCTGATGGCCTGCACATTGACCAGCGGATAGCCCGACGCACTCAGCGCCTGCTGCAGGTCACCGGTGCCGGCCGCCGGCAGCAGCAGACGCGTATCGCTGCTCAACGGCGGCAGTGGCTCGGAAACCTGCACGCCGCAGCGCTGCACCTCGCCGCGGTAGGCATTGATGGCTTCGATCAGCCGCGCCTCGTCCGCTGCCTGCGCCGTGACGGCGAACAGACCCAGCGTCAGAACGACGGCGAAAAAGGGCAAGCGCATAGGACTCTCCTTGCAAACCGACCGTGCAGATGATGCGCGATGGGGCGCCTTTGGCCTAGTGGGTGGTGGGTCAGACCTTCGTTTACTGGGGAAAGTGCTGCACCGACTGCACCAGAGGCGACCGATCATCCAGAAGCCTGCGCAGCCATTCGCGTCTGGCGCCAGGCGGCGTATGGTGAAAGCTCCACTCCATTGAGGAGAAATCGCCATGTTCAAGGTAACCCGCAGCGGCGATCAGCGCATCGACGTGGATTTCACCGGCAAGCTGGACAGCGAGGCCATGCGTGTCGCCCTCGACGAATTGATTCAGGCCGCCGAAGGCATAGAGCACGGCAAGATGTTCTATCGCGTCGGCAGTTTCGAATGGCCAACGCTCGGTGCGGTGGGCGTCGAGCTCAAGCGCATTCCGCAGCTGCTGCGCCTGATTCGCCAGTTCGACCGGGTGGCGGTGGTGGCCGATCAGCAGTGGCTGCGCACCGCCAGCGAGGTGGAGGGCGCACTGATTCCGGGCCTGACCATCAAGGCCTTCGATTCGATCCACGAAGCGCAGGCCGAAGCCTGGTTGCAGCAATGAGGCAAGCGCGCTGCCGAGCGCCTCGGCAGCGCCTCGTTGCGTTGTCGCACATGGGGGACGACGAGCCGGACGCAACCCGACGCCCGCCGGCCCCGTATGCTTGGCGAGTCGATTGCGCTAGGCTCTGCACCTCAATCGAAAGGAGATACTCCCATGGCTCGCGCCACTGCCCGTCACATCCTGGTTGCCAGCGAAGACAAGTGCAACGAACTGAAAGCCGCCATCGAAGGTGGCGCCGACTTTGCCCAGCTGGCGAAGGACAACTCCAGCTGCCCGTCCGGCCGTAACGGCGGCGACCTGGGCTCGTTCGGCCCCGGCCAGATGGTCAAGGAATTCGACACCGTGGTGTTCAGCGCACCGGTCGGCGTGGTCCAGGGCCCGGTCAAGACCCAGTTCGGTTATCACCTGCTGGAAGTCACCAGCCGCCAGGACTGATGATGCCAAGGGCGCGGCCGCCACGGCGGCCCGCCCTCGTTCCCGCCTTTTCACCGCCCCTCCCCCTGGGTTTCAGCCATGAAGCGCGGCATTCGGCTAGCCTCCTTTCTGCTGGTGTTCATCTGCCTGTCTCTGGCCCTGCTGACGGCATGGCAAATCTGGTTCTCCCGCGAGCGCGCAATACGCGAGCTGAACGTGGCCAACCTCAATCTGGTTCAGGCGCTGGACAACTACACCGAGGGCGTGATTCGCCAGTCCGAACTGGTGCTGAACGACCTGAGCGAGCGCGTGCAAGGGGCTGACTTCTCCCCGCAGGAGCAGGAGCGAATCAGGAGACTGCTGCAACAGCAGACCCAGGTACTCGGCCTGGCCAACGCCATCGTCATTTACGATACCCAGGGCGACCGGCTGCTGGCCTCCAGCAGCGCCCCCCAGTCCGGCCTCAACGCGGCCGACCGCGCCTTCTTCATTCATCACCGCGACGATCCCTCGACGGATATTTTCATCGGCCCCACCATCAAGAGCCGCATTACCGGCGACTGGGTCTTCACCGTCAGCCGCCGGCTTAACGATGCCGATGGCGGCTTCGCCGGAGCGGTGGCCGTCACCCTGGGTGTCGAGCATTTCCTGCATTTCTATGGCGGTCTCGACCTCGGCGAACATGGCTCGATGAGCCTGTCGAGCAGCGCCGGCCTGCTGCTGTTTCGCCAACCCTTTCGTGAGCAGGATGTAGGCCTCGACTGGTCCGACTCGCCGGTGCTGCAAATCCTGCGCGAGAAGCACGAAGGCACCTCCATCCAGACGTCGCGCATCGACGGCATCGAGCGCCTCTATGCGTTTCGCCGCAATGAGCGCCTGCCGCTGATCACCGTGATCGCGGTCGGCCGTGCCGAGGCCCTGGCGGCCTGGCGCCGCGATGCCGAGCTGTTCGCCGCGCTGATTCTGCTTCTGCTGCTGGCCATCGGCGTCATCGGCCAACGCCTGATTCTCGATATCCGCCGCCGCTCGCGCATGGAGCAGCAATTGCTGAGCGCGAGGGAGGAGCTGCTCGATGCCAATGCCCGGCTGGAGGTGCTGGCGTCGCAGGATGCCCTGACCGGCCTGGCCAACCGACGCAGCTTCGACCAGACCCTCGAGGTGGAGATTCGCCGCGCCCAGCGTCGTGGTTCGCCGCTGTCGCTGATGCTGCTGGATATCGACCTGTTCAAGCGCTACAACGACCGCTACGGCCATGTGGCCGGCGATGCCTGCCTGCGCGCAGTGGCCGATGTGCTCAGACAATGCATGCGGCGCCCCGGCGACCTGGCGGCGCGCTACGGTGGCGAGGAACTGGCGGTGATCCTACCCAACGTCGACAGCGAAGGTGCCCAGACCGTGGCCCGAACCTTCCTGCAGGCCCTAGAACAGCGCCACCTCGCCCATCAGGGCAGCCCCTTTCAGCGAGTCACGGTGAGCGCTGGCCTGGCCAGCCTGATCCCCAGCGCCGAGGACAGCAGCGCCCAGGCCGTTGCCCTGATCCGCAGCGCCGACCAGGCCCTGTATCGCGCCAAGAGCAATGGCCGTAACCGCCTGGAGTGCGCCGAAGCACCGAGACGAGACGCCAGCGGCGGCGACTCGGCCAGTCATCCGGGCTGAATGCGGGCCGTCCGAAAAACGCTAGAGCGCCCGCACGGTGCGCTGGCGCCAGCTATCGAGCAGCCGGCCGCCCCAGACGTTGAGCAGCAGCCCGGCCATCACCAGAATGGCGCCGACCACCTGCAGCGAACCCAGGCGTTCGCCCAGCAGCAACGCCGACGAGCTGATGCCCACCACCGGCACCAGCAGGGAGAACGGTGCCACCTGGCTGGCCGGATAGCGCGACAGCAGGCGGCTCCACAGGCCATAACCGAGCAGCGTGGCGCCGAACGCCAGATAGGCCAGCACCGCCAGCGATTGCAGGCCGATGCCGCGCAGCGACGCGCCGATCAGCGCCGGCCCCTCCAGCCACAGCGACAGCGCCAGAAACGGCAGCGGCGGTATCAGACTGCCCCAGACCACTAGCCCCAGCAGATTGACCTTGCCCAGTTTGCGCGTGACCACATTGCCCAGTGCCCACATCGAGGCCGCGGCGATGGTCAGGACGAAACCGGCCAGGGTCATCGCCTGGCCGCTCTGCAGGCCGATCAGCGCCAGGCCGCAAGCGGCCACCAGCAAACCGAACAGGTTGCTGCCGCGCAGGCGCTCGCCGAGAAACAGGGCGGCGAAGAACAGGGTGAAGAACGCCTGCGACTGCAGCACCAGCGAGGCCAGCCCGGCCGGCATGCCGACATGCATGGCGTAGAAAAGAAAGGCGAACTGCCCGACCGAGATGGTCATGCCATAGGCCAGCAGCCAGCGCAGCGGCACCTGCGGCCGACGTACCAACAGAATGGCGGGAAAAGCGGCGAGCATGAAGCGCAGCGCGCCCATCAGCATCGGCGGCATACCCTCGAGCCCGACCTTGATCACCACGAAATTCAGGCCCCAGACGACGATCACCAGCAGAGCCAGCAGCAGATCCTTGGGCGACATGGGACGGTCCTCGGGAAGGGAGCGTCCATTAGAGCAACGCCAGCCACGCCGCGGCAGACACAGTGCCCGACGGAAAACGCCACACAGTGAGCAGATCGTCCAACCTCGGCGAGAACATTCTGTCACCTCGCGCCCTTTGCTACCCTGCGCCCTCCGCCTGACCAGAGCACGCCATGACGCTGCACGACTTCCTTCTATTCGCCCTACCGGCGGTGTTTCTCACCGGGCTGTCCAAAGGTGGTTTTGGCGGCGCGCTGGGCGGCATTGCCGTGCCGCTGCTGGCACTGGCCACCTCGCCGAAACAGGCCGTGGCAGTGATGCTGCCGATTCTCTGTCTGGCCGATATGGTCGGGCTGAAGGCCTACTGGCGCAGGTGGGATACGGCCAACCTCAAGGTCATGCTGCCGGGCGCGGTAATTGGTATCGCCATCGGGTCGCTGACCTTCGGTTTCTTCGACGAACGCGCCATCGGTCTGCTGATCGGGGTCATCGCCGTGAGCTTCGTCGGCCTCGGCCTGCTGCTCGCCAACCAGGCGCCGAGGCCGCTGCACAAGGGCCGTGGCCTGCTGCTGTCGAGCCTGGCCGGCTTCACCAGCTTCGTGGCCCACGCCGGCGGCCCACCGGTGATGATGCACCTGCTGCCGCAGCAGCTGGAAAAACTGCGCTTCGTAGCCACCATCAACCTGTTCTTCCTGCTGACCAACGCGGCCAAGCTATTCCCCTACGCGGCCTTGGGTCAGTTCAGCCGGGACAACCTGCTGCTCAGCCTGATGCTCGCGCCCATCGTGCCGCTGGGGGTATGGAGCGGGTTGTGGCTGCAATCGCGGGTCAACCACCAGTGGTTCTACCGCATCGCCCGGTTGGGCATCCTGCTGGCCGGGCTGCAGCTGATCTGGCGCAATCTTTAGGGTGCGAAATCGACCAGACCGTAGGGGGTGGCTGTATCCATAGAAGCCGGTGCGCATGGCGCACCCTACGCGCAACGGTCCGTAGGGTGCGCCGTGCGCACCAGAGCCCCGCTTGCCCCTCTATTGCTCAGGGCTCGATCACCCGCCACAACTCGGGCCACTCGCCGGGATTGCCCCCCGCGCAGCGGTTCATGAGGCTGAATGAGGCCAACTGGAAGCGCTCGCCATCGAACCGCCAACTGCCCGACTCGCCGCAATCGGCGATGCCGCGCCCCTTGTACAAATAGGCCAGCTCGCCCTTCTCCGGCTGGTAGCTGACCCAGCCGGACAACCCGTCGTGGTCCAACGGCAGCGGATCGAGCCGCATGTCCTGCGCGGCATAGGGTGGCTGACGGCTGACGCGATAAACGGCGAAATCGCAGTTGTAGGCCGCGCACCAGGTGCGGATCAGCACCAGCGCCTCGTGCTCGTTGAGGGCGAAGGCCTCGGCCTCCGGGGTGCTGTCCATCTCCTCCTCGACCCATGCGCTGCGCGTGGCCGCCATCACCGCCTCGGCGATGG
>NZ_JAODYT010000150.1:0-3826 GCF_029834875.1 Pseudomonas sp. GD04158
GCGCCGCGCTCGCCCTTGTCGACACGCAGGCGCAGCTCGCCATCTTCGCCACGGTGCAAGCTGAAGCCGTAGCGCTCGCCGGCCAGGTAGGTCTGACGCAGGTGGTAGCGCTGCACCTGCTCGAAGCTCAGCAGGTTGCTGCCGCTGTAGTTGGTGAAGCCGATGCCCACGGTGTACAGCAGCGGAAAGATGACGAACACCAGCATGCCCGCCAGCGCCGGGTAGATGTAGCGATGGGCATAGGCCCGGCGGCTGATGAACACGTAGCTGGCGATGCCGGTGACCACCAGCCCGAGCAAGGCGAAGGCCAGTTGCTGCTGGGCGTAGAGCGCCAGCACCAGGTACAGCGCCATGGCGTTGAACAGGCCCCACAGACCCCAGCGCAGGCCGGCATGCAGGGACGGCAGGGAGAACGGCTTCATCGGCGAGCTGGCCGGGGTGGCAGGAAGATTCACGACGGACATCTGAGTTATAGCCTCACAGCGGAGCCGCCGCCGACGCCGGGCGTCGGGGCGGCCGGATTTCACTTGGCGATGCGCTTGGCAGCGTCGTCCAGCGCGGCGTCCACGGTCTGGCGACCGGAGGTGATGTTGGTCAGCGCCGGCGCCATGGCCGACCAGAAGGCGCCCATTTCCGGCACGTTGGGCATCGGCCGGCCGAGCTGGGCGTTGTCGAAGGTGGCCTTGATCAGCGGGTCGCTGGCCAGTTCGGCCATGTAGGCCTTGTTCGGCACGGCGCCGAGCGGCACGTCGGCGCTCACGGTCTTGAGGCCTTCGACCTGCAGCAGGTAGTTCTCGAGGAACTCCACGGCCAGCGCCTGGTTGGGGCTGGCAGCGTTCAGCGCGGCGGCCATCACCCCGCTGAA
Organism: Pseudomonas sp. GD04158; assembly: GCF_029834875.1. NCBI lineage: Bacteria > Pseudomonadati > Pseudomonadota > Gammaproteobacteria > Pseudomonadales > Pseudomonadaceae > Pseudomonas > Pseudomonas sp. GD04158. The sequence goes on from NZ_JAODYT010000150.1 coordinate 866, forward strand.
GGGTCGGCTGGGGGCATCGCCCACGGCGGGGATCGGCGCCACGCCGAAGTCGATGCCGCTCTTCTTGGCGTTGGCCCAGGCCCAGGGGCCGCTGATGAACATGGCCGACTCGCCCTTGTTGAAGGCTGCCTCGGCGACGCTGTAGTCGGCGCCCTTGGGCATCACCCCGGCGTCGATCAGCGCCTTGAGGGTTTGCGCGCCCTGCTTGGCGCCGTCGCTGTTGACCCCGGTGCGGCTGGTGTCATAGCCGCCGTCGGTGTCGGCGAACACGTAGCCGCCGTTGGCGGCCAGCAGCGGCCAGGTGAAGTAGGTGTTGTTGTAATCCCAGAGAATGGCGCGCTTGCCGGACTTGGCCAGCTCGGCGTTGAGCTTCAGCACCTCGTCGAAGGTGGCCGGCGGCGTTGGTACCAGGGCCTTGTTGTAGAGCAGGCCGATGGACTCGACCGCCATCGGGTAGCCCCACAGCTTGCCGCCGTAGGTCACCGCGTCCCAGGCGAAATCCTCGATCTCGCCCTGGGTCTTGGCACTGGGAGTGATCGGCGAGATCAACCCGCTCTGCGCCCATTCGCCGAGGCGGTCGTGGGCCCAGATGAAGATGTCCGGGCCGTTGCCGGTGGCGGCGGCCTGCTGGAACTTGTCGGTGGCGCTGTCCGGGTGGGCCACCTCCACGGCGATACCGGTGTCGGCGGTGAAGCGCTCGCCGACCTTGGCCAGGCCCTTGTAGCCCTTGTCGCCGTTGATCCAGATGACCAGCTTGCCTTCCTCGATGGCGGCCTGGGCCGGCAGGGAGTGGCTCAGGGTGGCGGCAAGGCCGATGGCGACTGCGCTGAGCAGCGTCTTGTTCATGTCTTGTTGTCCTCGTGGCTTCTTGTTTTTGATCCACAACTGCGGCGAGCCGTTGAGCGCTCTGCCAGCTCGGTCATCCTCGGCCGAAAGCGCAAGCGCCACATCCTCCCTGACCTCCCCCTCGAGGGCGTAGAGACGGGGGCGTAGTCTGCCAGCGATTCCGGAAAAAAAGCATGCGCCCCTGCCCCTTCTGCGCCTGTTGCAGGTGGCGCGCTGCGGGTGTACTGGAGGCTCGCCAGTTGCGGGAGAACCCCATGCGCCGCCCTTCGTTGCCGACTTCGCTCACCACCCTGGCCTGCGCCCTGCTCTGCCAGTTTGCCAGCGCCGAGCCGCAGCTGCAGGCCTGGCTGGATCAACGGCCAGTGCCGCTGCAATGGAGCAACCCCGCGCCGCAGCGCTACAGCGTCGAGCTGGAACTGAGCGCCGGCCAGCTGCGTCTGCAGGCGCCCAATGCCAGCGGCAGCGCCCAGCCGCTGGCCCTGTACCAGCGTCAGGACTGGCACGCGGGCAGCTCACTCAGCCTGCAGATCGGCGAGCCCGGCCGCTATCGCCTGCTGTTCCAGGAAGACGCCCAGCCCCATCTGCGCCTGCTGCCGCTGCGCGAGCAGGCGCCGCGCAGCGTCTGTCGCACCTGGCAGGGCGAGGCGCTGAGCGTCGCGGTCGGCCAGGTGTTCGCCGATGGCGAGGTGCTGCGCGATGCCTACAGCGGCCAATTGGCCACGGTGGAGAACGGCCGCGTCGAGCTGACCCCGGCGGTGCATAGCGACGGCCTGCTGCTGCTCGAGGCGGCCGAGCCGGCGCCAGTGCCCGCCCACGACTGGCGCAATGCCACGGTGTATTTCGCTATCACCGACCGCTTCGCCAATGGCGATACCGGCAACGACCGCAGCTACGGGCGCCAGCCCGACGGCGAGCAGGAGATCGGCACCTTCCATGGCGGCGACCTGCGCGGTCTGACCGGCAAGCTCGACTACCTGCAGCAGCTGGGGGTCAACGCGCTGTGGATCAGCGCGCCCTTCGAGCAGGTCCATGGCTGGGTCGGCGGCGGTGACAAGGGCGACTTTCGCCATTACGCCTACCACGGCTACTACGCCCTGGACTTCACCCGCCTGGACGCCAACATGGGGACGGAAGACGAGCTGCGCGAGCTGATCGCCCAGGCTCACGCCCGCGGCATCCGCGTGCTGTTCGACGTGGTGCTCAACCACCCCGGCTATTCGACCCTGGCCGACATGCAGGCGCTCGGCTTCGGCGCGCTGCGTGGCGGCATGGACCAGTACCTGCCGCCGCGCTGGAGCGACTGGCAGCCGGAGAGCTTCGAGAACCTGCACGCCTACCACAACCTGATCGACTACCAGCACGACGCCTGGCGCCAGTGGTGGGGCAAGGACTGGGTACGCGCCGGCGTGGCCGACTATGACAGCCCGCCCAGCGTGCTGGTCGACCCGCGCCAGGGCTCGCTGGCCTTCCTCCCCGACTTCAAGACCGAGAGTCAGCAGCCGGTGTCCCTGCCGCCCTTCCTGCTGCGCAAGGCCGACACCCGCGCCGTGCCCCGCGAGGGCTACCGGGTGCGCGACTACCTGGTGGAATGGCTGAGCTTCTGGGTGCGCGAATTCGGCGTCGACGGCTTTCGCGCCGATACCGTCAAGCACGTCGAACTGGAGAGCTGGGCGGCGCTGCGCCAGGCGGCCGACAAGGCGCGCGCCGAGTGGTCGGCGGCCAACCCCGATGATCCCATGAGCGGCAGCCCGTTCTGGATGGTCGGCGAGGTGTTCGGCCACGGACCGCAGGCCAGCGTTTACCAGGACCACGGCTTCGACGCGCTGATCAACTTCGACTTCCAGGGCGAGCTGGCCGCCAAGGGCAGCGAGTGCCTGCGCCAGATCGAGGACGGCTACCGCGGCTATGCCGAGCTGCTGGCCAACGACGCGCGGCACAACTTCATGAGCTACGCCTCGTCCCACGACACCTCGCTGTTCTTCGCCGAACAGGGCGAGCGACTGGCGCGCCAGCGCGGCCTGGCCGGCGCCCTGCTGCTGGCACCCGGCGCGGTGCAGATCTACTACGGCGACGAAAGCGCCCGCCCGCTCGGGCCCACGGGTTCGGACCCGCACC
>NZ_JAODYT010000151.1:0-3814 GCF_029834875.1 Pseudomonas sp. GD04158
CGGCCGCCACCAGCAGCTGTCCACCCAGCCCTACGCCTTCGCCCGCACCCTCGGCAAGGACCGGGTGGTGATAGTGCAAGGGCGATAAGCGCATATGCCAACGCCAACCCGTAGGGTGTGCTATGCGCACCAACAGGACCCGATATGACACCCGAACAACAACGCCGCCAAAGCCAACTGGCCTTCGCCGCCAGCCGCGCCGAACTGGAGGTGGGCTCACTCGCCGGTTGCCCGCTGCCCCTCGAACACCTGCTGGCCACCCGCCCCGGCAGCCCCTGGGTACGCCGCCACTTCGCCGGTGGGCTGACCGCCGAGGTCTACCAGCTGGAGGCCAGCGGCCGCCTGTGGACCCTCAAGCGCGCACGCCACCCGTGCAAGGTGCAGAACCCCGACGGCCAGACCTCCTTTCTCAACGAAGTGCAGCGCCGCGGCGAACTGCAGGCGCTCAAGCGCCAGGCGGACTGGCACGAGGCCCTGGCCGGCATCGTCGAGACCCGTTACGCCAGCTACCGCCACGGCCTGCTGCTGTCGCCCTGGATCGCCGGCGAGGCGATCGGCGAATGGGACGAGCGGCGCCTGCTGCAGCTGTTCGATACGCTGCTGGCGCTGCTGCAGCTGGGCTTCTTCGAGTGGGACCTGTGCCCGGGCAACCTGCTCGACGATGGCCGCATCCGCCTGTTCGACTTTGGCTACATGTACCGCTTCGACCCGCTGCGCGCGTGCAACAGCAACGGGTTGCTGACGCCGCAGCACCACGGCGCCGAGCGCTTCGAAACGCGCTGCTACTACGCCTACCTGCTGGGCCTGGAGCGCGAGCGCGGGCAGAGCGCCGCCCTGGCCGCGCTGGAGCTGGAAAAGCGCATCGCCCTGGAGTGCTACCAGCGTCTGCGCAGCAGGCTGATCAAACGCGGCGCCAGCGCCTCGGTGCTGGGTTGGCTGGGCGGCATCATCGGCCAGTGGCACACGGCGCTGCGTAGCGGGCTGGACGGCCTGTACCTGCGCGAGGCCTGGCGCTCGCACCTGAGCGACCTGGAAGACGACCTCGGCGGCCAGACCTGCACGCCGCTGACCCTGCAGCGCATCGACTGGCTGCAGCAGTGCCTGCACGAATGCGGCGCCCAGCTGCAGCGCCTGGAACTGCTCGCCGGGCGCACCCCGGACGCCTGGCGCGACGAACTGGAGCGGGCGCTGCAGCAGGCGCATGAGTGGCAGGTTAGGGAATAGGCGCGAGAGCGGCGGCTTGGTGCGCACCGCGGCCGCGGTGGTTCTTTTGGCATACCCCATCCAGCGGCGATAACCCGACCGGGCCCGGAATGGGCGCCGGCCTGGCGGATCGGCGTTTATCCTTGGTGCGCGCGGCGCACCCTACGGGACCCCGCCGGCCGTGGGGTTTCGCGGCGCCGCCTAGGCCGTACGAACCGGGTTTGTGGTCATTCGCCAAACGTTCCCTCGTCCTCTGCCACCCCGCCCCAATCCGCCGGGTACACGCCCTCGCGCACCAGGCGATGGAAGCTCGACCAGGGCCAATCCACCACCTGCTGCACCAGGCCATGGCGCACCGGATTCCAATGCAGGTAATCCAGGTGCCGGCGCAGGTCCTGTTCGTCGCGGATGCGGTGTTCCCAGAATCGCCGTTGCCACAAGCCCGCCTCGCGGCGCAGACGCCGGCTCAGGCTGACGCCCTCGGATTGCGGCAGGGCCTGGCTGGTCAGGCGCTTGATCATCGACCAGCGCAGGCCGAACTCGGCATCGCCCGGGGGCAGCTGCCACAGGCAGTGCAGGTGATCGGGCAGCAGCACCCAGCCGTGGATGGCAAAAGGATAGCCCCGGCGCACCTGCTCGATGGCGCCGCGCAATGCCGCGCGCACCGGCGCCTCGGTGAGAAACGGCCGGCGCTGGTGGCTGACCAGGGTGAAGAAATAGCAGGCGCCCTGCTCCCGGGCGCGGCGGTAGTCGGACATTCCCTGTCTCCTGAACGCTGTCGCCCGCTTCAGGATAGTCGGTGGTGCCAGCGTTGCAGCCGGTTCGATAATGATCGGTGCGCACGGCGCACCCTACGGTTCGCGGCATTGGCGTCGTCGTAGGGTGCGCCGTGCGCACCAATCCATGGGTTAGAAACTCCCCGCCGTGCTGGCCCCTGTCGCCACCGTCACGCTGTTGTTGCCGCCCGGCTGCCAGGTCTTGACCTGGGTCGGGTTGCTTTCGCTGCGCACTATGCACTTCCACTGCACCTGCTGGCCGGCCGGCAGGGCGATGCTGCCTTTCCAGGTCGGGTAGGCGCTGGTGTCGGTCAGGCGCACGGCGCCGGCCGGGCTCCAGTTGCCCAGCTGGGCGACATTGCCCAGCGCATAGACGCTGTCGCCCCACTGGGTCACGCCGTTGTCGCAACGGAAGTTGACGCTGACCAGGTTGCCCTGCTCATCCCCGCCGCCCTGACCGCTGCGCCAGATACGAATCGCGCCGTTATCAGTGTTGAGCGCCTGGGTGAAGTCGCCGCTGGCCACCTGGCCGGGCGAGGACAGGTTGGAGTCCAGGGCGATCAGCAGTTGCTGCTGGCTGCCGCTGATGGTCGCTACCAGGCCGGAGAAGCCCGAGTGGAACTGGATCGCCGAGGCCGCCTTGACCCCCGCCGTACGGCGGATCTGGATCAGCTGGCGGATGAAGTCGCCATGGCCCCAGTCGTACATGTGCGGCCAGTACACCACCGGTGTACCCGGGCTGCTGAGGATGTAGGCATAGGCCTGCTTCAGCCGCGCATCCGGCAGCGGCCAGTGGTGCTGGCCGCCGTGCGGGCCGGGCGAATAGCCGGTGTCGTGGTTGTCGACGAAGGTCACCGCCACCTCGCGCCAGCGCGCATCGGGGTTGCCGTTGAGGCCGTGGCGCCAGTCGGCGATGCCGCCGTTCTGCATGCGCTCCTTGAGGGCGAAGTCGAACACCGTGCACTTGGCGCGATCGGACCAGTCCTTGAGGATCTGCTGCCAGCTGGCGCCGTTGCGCCAGTCCCAGCTCGGGTACTCGCCCGGCGCCTTCCACAGCTCGCCGAGGCAGAAGCCGTTGTCGTGGGCATCGCTCATCCAGCTGGCGACCCGCTCGCCGGCGTAGCCGCGGACGAAGTCGAAGCGAAAGCCCCCGGCGCCATACTGGCTGCGCAGCCTGGCGAACTCGTCGCGGAACATCGCGTAGTTCTGCGGGTGGCCGGTATTGAGGTCGGCGTCGCCGCCCATGAAGCGGTCGCCGTCGTCGCAGTCGTTGGCGTAGTTGCCCGGGTCATTGCAGTCGTGGCGCCACAGCCCCTGGCCGGCCGGCAGGTTGATCTCCTTGTCCGGGTAGCCGCGGTTCATGTGGTTGGGCACCACGTCGTAGATGGGTTTGACCCCGGCCGCATTGAGCGCGCTGGCGGCCTGTCTGAGCAGGCTGTCGCTGCCATAGCGGCCGTTCTTGTTGAAGTCGTGCCAGAAGTAGCCTTCGCCACCGCCCGAGGTGCCGTTGCCGGGGTCGCTCCAGCTGGAGAAATCGCGCCAGGGCACCGGCATCCAGATCGCACTGAAGCCGTCGGCGGCCAGGGTCGGCGCCATGCTGGCCAGGGTCGCGTACCAGTTGCTCGAGGTCCGCACGGTATTCCAGTGAAAGCCCTGGAGGATGATCTCGTCGCCGCCGTGGTAGCGCACGCCGCTGGCGGTCTTGCCCGGCGCGTCGGCGGCACGCACCAGATTGCCCCAGGGGTAGGCCAGCGGCGCCAGGGCCAGGGTCAGCGCGGCCAGTCGCAGGTATCGGTTCATCTTGAAGCTCCGTTCTTGTCATTGTTGTGAGCATC
>NZ_JAODYT010000152.1:0-3740 GCF_029834875.1 Pseudomonas sp. GD04158
GACAGCGGAACCGCTCAGGCTGACCTGGACGCTCGGATTGATCGACTGCAACACGCTTTATCTCCCACCTTGAAACTGATCGACGCGCAAATAGGCGCTGCGCCCTTCGGCGTACTCCAGGTGCCTGAGCAGCAGCTGCCGCACCCGTTCGCATTCTTGCGCGCAGGCGATGCGCGCCTGTCCGTGCAGCTGCTGCAGACGCCGCTTGGCCTCGCGCACTTCGTCACTCAGCGTCGGCAGCCCGGCCAGCAGCTGCAGGCACGAGCGGATCAGCGCATCGATCTCGCCGATGCGCGTCCAGTCGCCCTGCTCCAGCGCCTCGGCCAGCTGGCCGTGCAGGTGCTGCAGGGCGCGCAGCTCACTTGCGCGCGGCATTCACGCCTTCCCAGCCCTCGCGCAGCACGCCGAGCAGGCCGACCACTTCGTCGAGGCCTTCCAGCGACAGGCTGACGCTGACGTCGGAGAGGCGGTAGATGCAGTAGTCGTAGAGGCGCGCCAGGCCCTGCACCAGTTCGCCGCCGTTCTCGTAATCGAGGGCGCTGTTGAGACCGCCGAGGATGTTCAGGCACTTCTCCAGCGACTGGCCCTTCTGCTGGTAACGCTTGGCCTCGATATGGCCGCGGGCGCGAGCCAGCTCGTCGAGCAGGCCGTCGAACAGCACCAGCACCAGCTCGTAGGGCGAGGCCGCGGCGGCGCGCGCCTCGAGGTCGACGGTGCGGTAGCTGTCGTAACTTTCGTTGAGGTTGTAGGCACTCATCAGAACATTCCGTAGGTCTGCTCCATCGCCGCCATGGTCTGCATGAGACCGGTGTACTGGCGGAGATAGCGGCTGTAGTAGGAGTCGTACTGCTTCTGGATGTTGTCGAACTGCTGATCGACGCGGCGCAGCTGGGTGTTGAGGGTGTCCTTGCGGTTGGTCAGCAGGCCACCGGCGCTGCTGGTGTAGACCGCCAGATTCTTGTCCAGGGTGTCGAGCAGGTTGCCCTTGTCGGTGAACAGCTTCTCGAAGCCCTCCGGGTTGGCCGCCACGGCCTTCTCGAAGCGCGCGTTGTCGATGGTCAGCTTGCCGTTGCGGTTGGCGACGATGCCGAACTCGGTGAGGCTGGCGCCGCCGAACGAGGTGCGCACCAGCTGGTTGAGCATGGTCTCGATGGCGCGCACGCTGGCATCGCCGGCCAGGGGGCCGCGCCCGCCACTCTCGCCGCCGCTGGCGGTGAGCGAGTCGAAGCTGGTCATCAGCGCGTTGAAGGCGCTGACGAAGGTCTGCGCCTTCTCCTTGGTGGCCTTCTGGTCCTGGCCGATCTCGATGGTCAGCGGCGTATCGCCGGCCTTGTGCGCCTTGCTGAAGGTCAGGCTGACGCCGTCGATGATGTTGTCGAAGGTGTTGCTGGTGCTGCTCAGCTCGATGCCGCCCTCACCGCCCAGACGCACGATAGCGTCCCTGGCCACGGAGAGCTCCTGGCGACCGGCCACCGCGCCCTGGAAGGCGGCGTTGCCGCCGGCGCTGAGGCTGATGGCCTGATCGGCGCCGGTCTTCTCGCTGGTCAGCACCAGGTTGACCTGGCCATTGCTGCGCACCAGGGTCGCCTTGACGCCGGTGTTGTCGCCGGCGCCGTTGATCGCCGCGGCCAGCTCGTCGAGGGTGCTCACTGCGCCCAGGTCGATCTCGAACGAATCACCTCCCTGGCCGATGGTCAGGGTACCGCTGCCCAGGTCGCCATCCTGCAGGCCCTGCAAGGCGAGCTGACTCTTGCTGGCCAGCTGCTGGACGAAGAAATCGTAACTGCCGGCCACCGCCTTGCTGCCCACCGTAGCGCTGGCGTACCCCTCCTGGCTGAAGCTGGCGCTGTTAACCAGCATGCTGCTGCCGGCCAGCTTGAGGCCGCTGGCGGCGCTCTTGAAGGTTTTCAGCGCAGTATCCAGGGTCGTCAGCGCGCTGAGCTGCGCCTTGTACGCCGCCTGGTTGCGGTTGGCCTTGGCCAACTGGCCCTGAATCTCGTATTTGGCCAGTTGGGTCGCCATGCTTTGTACGTAATCTGAATCGATAGCCATAGTCGGACACCCGTTTTCCTGAGTGATAGCAATAGCGGTGCCAACAGCTGAAACCCTTGATCTAGAGGGCTTTCGGCGATCCGCCAGGTGAAAGATCCTTTCCGCTCGTGCGGCGACGGACGCCAGGCGGAAGGCCGACTTCCGCCTGCGTCGCGCAGACGGCGGACGTGTCCCTTACACAGGCGACATTAGGAGAGGGCGGCTTAAGGACCGCAGGGTGTCGCGGGGCCGCCCAGGCCGCGCGCACCGCTGGCGATCCGCAGCGATGACGAAGGGGCGCGGTGTGCACGCGGACGCCATGCAGGATGCGCAGGCATCGCAGGACCAGGCGAGATGTGGGCCGAAGCCCGCGGGGCTATTCGCCGCCGACGGCGAAGTTGGGCAGGCTGTTGACCGGCTGGGCGAAGTTGAAAGGGATGGATTCGACCGCCAGGCCGACATTGCGCTGCACCACGAAATGCAGGTGCGGGCCGGTGCTGTTGCCGGTATTGCCGGAACGGGCGAGCAGATGGCCGGTCGCCACGCGCTGGCCCTCGCGCACGGCTACCGAGCCCTTCATCAGGTGCAGGTAGACGCCCATGGTGCCGTCGTCGTGCAGGATGCGCACGAAGTTGCCGGCCGGGTTGTTGCCGCGCCCGCTTTGCTGGTTCTCGGTCTTGATCACCACGCCACCGCGCGCGGCGACGATGGGCGTGCCCTCGGGCATGGCGATGTCCACCGCGTAGCGGCCCTTGGGGGTGAAGTGGCTGTAGGTGCCGTTGGCGCCCTGGGTCTGGCGGAACGGGCCCCCGCGCCAGGGCAGCGGGTAACGATGGATGCTTGGCTGCAGGCGCGGATCACCGAGGGCATAGCGCAACCTGGGCTTGTAGCGCAGCGGCTTGGAGGCGTCCTGCGGGGCGAGGGTGGCCAGGCGGATATTGCTGCGCGGCGGCAGCACCCAGCGAATCGGCTTGTCCGGCGCACCGATGGCGTTGTCCACCTGCTCCAGCTTCAGCTCGATTTCCACCGGGGCGTACAGGTCGTTGCGGATCAGCAGGGTCTCGCCGGCTTCGTGCTTCTTGGTTTCCAGCTTCACCTGGTTGTCCAGGCGCTCGACCATGCGGTCGTTGAACACGAACACCTGGGCGCCGGGCGCGGCCTGATCGCTATAGGTCACCACGCCGTTCTTGTCGACGTACTTGTAGATGGTCAGGGCAGCGGCCTGGCCGCTGAAGGCCAGCAGACTGCAGAGAAAGAACAGACGCCCTAGCATAAGACTCGGATCTAATGGTTTTTTGATATCCGGGTTAGCAAGACTAGCAGCGCACCACGCAGCGCGCGAGACACCGACCGTCAGGCTGTGATGCGGCTCACCGCCATTGGTCGGCCGGGTGCGAAAGGGCCCCGAATTGCATCCGGGCTACGCGCCGGGGACGAAGTGCTTCTGCGCGGTGCCGCGAGCGATCAGGCGCGACAGGTAATCGAGCTTCTGCGGGTCGCGGTCGACGAAACGGAAGGTCAGCTGCAGCCACTCGCTGTCGGGCTTGGGCTCGAAGGCCGCCACCGCATGCAGATAGCCGTTGAGTCGCGCGGTTTCCGCCGCCTCGCCCTGTTCCAGATCGAGCACCGCGCTTTCCAGCACCTGCGGCAATGGCTCGCCGCGCTTGACCACCAGCAGGGCCTCCTTGAGGCTCAGCGCCTTGATCACG
>NZ_JAODYT010000153.1:0-3729 GCF_029834875.1 Pseudomonas sp. GD04158
TGCGCAGGCGCAGCGGCGCACTGAGGTCATGGCGGCGAAAACAGGCGGCGTGGGCGAAGGGCATGTCGAACAGCTCGGCGAAGTCCAGGCCCGCGCGCACCTCGCCCATACGCAGCAACTGGCCGGCGATGCGGTTGGCGCAACGCAGCTTGCCCGCCGGGTCAAAGGCCAGCAGCCCCTCCAGCGGCGTGCCGAGTATGTCCAGGCGATAGTGCAGGTGTACCAGCAGCACGTCTCCGAGCTGGGCGAACAGGCGGTTCTCAATGGCACGGGCGGCGAACACCAGCGACTCCAGAGTATAGACCGAGGATGCACCCTGCCGGCTGCTGGCGTCCAGCACCCCGACTATGCCGCCGTCCAGGCCGAAGATCGGCGTAGCCAGGCAGGAGAACTGACGGGCCTCCTCCAAATAGTGCTCCTCGCCGACGAAGAACACCGACTCGCCCTCAGCCAGCGCGCAGCCCGGCGCGGTGGTGCCGATGTTCTGTTCGGACAGCTGCGCGCCGACACGGAAAACCTGTTTCAGCTCGCGGCTGGCGCTACCGCGCCCGCTCAGGCTGCTAAGCACCACACCTTCGAGGTCGATGCAAGCCAGCATCCAATCCTGGGGGGCCAGCGCCGCGTGCAGCTGCTGCATCTCGGGCATGGCGCATTCCAGCAGCAGGCGGTCGCGCTCGGCGATCTGCTTGCCAGTGGCCACCAGCGGCGCCTCGAACAGCAGTTTGTCGCGCGGGCACAGGCCGTAATTCTGCGAACGCTGCCAGGAACGGGCGATTACCTGGGAATCGACCAAATGCTTAGCCGAGGTGGGCGTCGCGGCGGGGTCGCTCGATCTGTGCATGTCATATGTCTCACGCCAGGTGTCTCGAACTGCGCCAGCCCGGCCCGAGCCACTGTCTCAGATCGAGACAGCGATACAACGAGACGGCGCCCGCACTCTGTTCGACGACTCTTGTTGTTATATAAGCCATTGATTCAATTAGTCCAATTTGCGAAATAGAAAACTGGCACAGACTCTGCTCAATGACTTCACAGCGTCCGGGAAAAACCGGTACGACTACGATCTTAAACAAAAACAATAAAGGTGATGTCATGAAAATGAGCATAGATGCGGCTCGGCCCAAACCGGCCCGGCAGTGGCTGCATGCTTCGCTGTTCGGCCTGCTGAGCAGCTTTTGCGCCGGTGCCTCGGCGCTCGACGTAGACGCCGGCGATTACACCGCAATGCCTGCCGGCACCAACGTGGGCTTGCTCTACTACCAGCACGCCGAACGCAACCGCCTCTACGCCAACGGCGACAAGCTGCCGCTGGACGCCGGCCTGGATTCGGATATCGGCATCCTGCGCGGCGTGCACTTCATGGAGCTGGGCGGCTACATCGTCGACCCGCAGTTCCTCCTGCCCTTCGGCAACATGCGCGCCAAGGACGACCTGTCGGCCCTGGGCAGCGACAGTGGCACCGGCGACCTGATGCTGGCCGCCACCGTATGGCTGGTGAACCAGCCGGAGCAACGCCGCTACTTCGGCATCAGCCCCCACCTCTGGCTGCCCACCGGCAGCTACGACAACGACCGCGCCATCAACCTCGGCGAGAACCGCTGGAAGGGTGCGCTGCAGGCCGGCTACATCGAGGGCCTGGGCGACAAGTTCAGCCTCGACCTGGTGGGCGACGTGACCTTCTTCGGCAAGAACGACGACTTCGGCCCCGCCAGCCAGACTCTCAAGCAGAAGCCGCTGTTCCAGGCCCAGGCGTTCCTGCGCTACCACGTCAACGAGCGCTTCGACCTGCGTGCCGGCGTCTCGCGCCTGTGGGGCGGCGAGACCGAGGTGGACGGCCTGGACATGGACGACAAACCGAACACCAGCAAGTTCAGCGTCGGGGCCAGCTGGTTCGTCACCCCGAGCGACCAGCTGATGGTCAACTTCGGCCGCGACATCTCGGTGGACAACGGCTTCAAGGAGCAGGGACGGGTCAACCTGCGCCTGCTGCACATCTTCTAAGCACCGCCGCCTGCCTTCCCATTCCAACAACAACAGGAGTTTCGCGTGATGCCTAACCTCACCCAATCACGCCGTCTCGTCTGCCTACTGACCGCGCTGCTGGTCGCCGCCGGCGCCCAGGCCGCCAAGGTCGACGAGGCCGCCATCCGTGCCAGCGAGCAAGACGGCAGCGAATGGCTCAGCCATGGCCGCACCTACGCCGAGCAGCGCTTCAGCCCGCTCAAGCAGATCGACGCCGGCAACGTCGGCAAGCTGGGCCTGGCCTGGTACTTGGATCTGGAAAACAACCGTGGCCTGGAGGCCACCCCGCTGGTGTCCGACGGCGTGCTCTACGCCTCGCTGTCCTGGAGCCGGGTGATGGCCGTGGACCTGCGCAGCGGCAAGCGCCTGTGGCAGTTCGATCCCCAGGTGGATCGCGGCCACTCCCGCTACACCTGCTGCGACGCGGTCAACCGCGGCGTCGCCCTGTGGAACGGCAAGGTCTACGTCGGCGCACTGGACGGTCGCCTGATCGCCCTGGACGCCAAGACCGGCCGCGAGGTCTGGAGCGAGCAGACCACCGACCCGGCCAAGCCCTACAGCATCACCGGCGCGCCGCGTGTGGTGAAGGGCAAGGTGATCATCGGCAACGGCGGCGCCGAGTACGGCGTGCGCGGCTTCTTCTCCGCCTACGATGCCGAGACCGGCAAGATGGCCTGGCGCTTCTACACGGTGCCGGGCGACCCGGCCCAGCCCTACGAGCACCCCGAACTGGCGGCAGCGGCCAAGACCTGGAAGGGCGACCAGTACTGGAAACTCGGCGGCGGCGGTACCGTATGGGACAGCATGGCCTACGACCCGGAGCTGGACCTGCTGTACATCGGCACCGGCAACGGCTCGCCGTGGAACCGCGAGATCCGCAGCCCCGGCGGCGGCGACAACCTGTACCTGTCGTCGATCCTGGCCCTGCGTCCGGACAATGGCAAACTGCTCTGGCATTACCAGACCACGCCGGGCGAGACTTGGGACTTCACCGCCACCCAGCAGATCACTCTGGCCACCCTGGAGCTGGACGGCAAGCCGCGCAAAGTGTTGATGCAGGCACCGAAGAACGGCTTCTTCTATGTGCTCGATCGAGCCACCGGCGAACTGCTCTCGGCCGAAAAGTTCGGCAAGGTGACCTGGGCCGAGAAGATCGACCTGACCACCGGCCGCCCAGTAGAAGCGCCTGGTGTGCGCTATGAGAAGGAACAGGTGGTGATGTGGCCAAGTTCGTTCGGCGCGCACAACTGGCACTCCATGTCGTTCAATCCGCAGACCGGGCTGATGTACATCCCCTATCAGGAGGTCCCTGGGGTTTATCGCAACGAGGGCGCCGCGTTCAAGAAAATCGACGGTTTCAACACCGGCACCGGCTTCAGCGACACCCACGAGATTCCCCGCGAGGCGGTGAGCGGCGCCCTGCTGGCCTGGGACCCGGTACGCCAGCGCGAGGCCTGGCGCGTGCCGCATAGCTTCTACTGGAACGGCGGCACCCTGAGCACCGCCGGCAACCTGGTGTTTCAGGGCACCGCCGACGGCCAGTTGCACGCCTACTCGGCGGACAAGGGACAGCGCCTGTGGAGCTTCGCCGCGCAGACCGGCATAGTCGCCGCCCCCATCAGCTTCAGCCTGGACGGCGAGCAGTACGTGGCGGTCATGGCCGGCTGGGGCGGCGGGGCGCCGATGATCGGCGGCGACGCGGCGCTG
>NZ_JAODYT010000154.1:0-3587 GCF_029834875.1 Pseudomonas sp. GD04158
GCAAGCTGTGGCTGGGCGGCGTCGTATTGCTGCTGATCGGCGTGGGGCTTGGCGCCGTCGCGATGCGCTTGTTGGGGTGAGGTGTACGCGCGGGTTGGTGCGCATGGCGCACCCTACGGGTGGTCGCCGTTCGACGCGACTCTGCCGTAGGGTGCGCTGTGCGCACCGAATGCCCCGAGCCACGCCACCTCTCAAGCCGGTGTCAGACGCCTGCGCTCGGCGCGGATCTCCGGCAAATCGCTGCGGCGCAGGTAGACGCGCAACGGTTCGCTGAGGTTGACCCGATCGTCGATGCGCTGTTCCTGCAGCCAGGCCAGGCGCTGGCGATCCAGGCGCATCAGCGCGCCGTCGTCGACTGCCCAGACGTATTCGCAGGTAGGCGTGATGGTTTCGGCCGGTACGTCGAGGCCGAAGCTGTCTTCGGAAAAACGCAGCAGGTGCTGGCCGGTCTTGGCGTTGAAGCCGACGAAGCCCTGCAGCTGGTCGGCGGCCTGGCAGATCTGGGCGGAGCTGATACTCATGGCAAACCTCGGGTTCCTGTGGGGTTTGCACGCAAAACGAAGGGTTCTGGTTATCGGCGCAGCCTAACGTCAAAGGGGGCGTTGCGGCCTTGCCGTGGATCAAGAAACCGCCGGGAGCGGTTCTTGCCGCTACTTGAGGTGGCCGTCAGGCGGGCCACCCTGAAGCGACTACAGAGCGGGTAACACCTGATCACGCAGCAGCGGTGCCAGGTCATCGGGCAGGGGCAGGGTGGTGTCGAGCCAGCGCAGTTCCTCCAGCTCGGCGGCTGGCTGCACGGCGTGGGGCAGGGCGGCGCGATAGATGTCGGCCTGTACCCAGGTGTCGGCCTCGTTGGCGGCGGGCGCCTGGAACTGGCCGAGCGGTCGCAGCGCGCCGGCGTCCAGCTGCAGGTTGAGCTCCTCGAGCAGTTCGCGTTCCAGTGCCGACAGGGCGTCTTCCCCTGGCTCGCGTTTGCCGCCGGGCAGCATGAAGAAGCGGGTATCGCGTTTGCGCACCAGCAGCAGACGGCCTCGTTCGTCGAACAGGCAGGCGGCGGCGATATGCAGGGTGGTGTTCATGGGATGAGCAGCGGGCGCCCCGTTCGGGGCGCCCGCCAGGCGTCAGCCGGCCAGGCCGACGTAGACGTTCTGCACGTCGTCGTGACCGTCGATGGCTTCGAGGAAGGCCTCGACTTCTTCCATCTGCTCCGGGGTCAGGCTGGTCACCGGGTTCTTCGGGCGGTAGCCGAGCTTGGCCGAGTTGACGGTGAAGCCCTGCTCCGGCAGTGCCTTGCACACGGCGTCGAGGTCGGTCGGATCGGTGATG
This sequence comes from Pseudomonas sp. GD04158, assembly GCF_029834875.1. Classification (NCBI taxonomy): domain Bacteria; kingdom Pseudomonadati; phylum Pseudomonadota; class Gammaproteobacteria; order Pseudomonadales; family Pseudomonadaceae; genus Pseudomonas; species Pseudomonas sp. GD04158. The sequence continues at coordinate 1,327 of NZ_JAODYT010000154.1, forward strand.
AACAGGGTCGCACCCTCGTCATCGGGGACGAAGTCCTGTGCGCCGGCCTCGATGGCGGCCAGTTCCGGATCGGCGCCATCCTCGGTGGTGGCTTCGATCAGGCCAACGTGGTCGAAGTCCCAGCTGACCGAGCCGGACGCACCGAGCTGGCCCTTGCGGAACAGCACGCGGATCTCGGCCACGGTGCGGTTGACGTTGTCGGTCAGGCACTCGACGATCAGCGGCACCTGATGCGGGGCGAAGCCTTCGTAGAGAGTGCGCTCGTAGTTGATCACCTCACCGGACAGGCCGGCGCCTTTCTTGATGGCGCGCTCCAGGGTGTCCTTGGGCATCGAAGCCTTCTTGGCCTGGTGCACGGCCAGGCGCAGCTTGGGGTTCATGTCCGGGTCGGCGCCGTTGCGCGCGGCGATCATGATTTCCTTCACCAGCTTGCCGAAGATCTTGCCTCGGGCATTGGCGGCGGCTTCTTTGGGTTTGGCTTTCCACTGGGCGCCCATCTGGGGTCTCCTGGCCGATAGGTGAGACGGCGTCGCGGCGCGCGAACGGCGGCCGGACGATCGGTTAGGCTGCGGATTCTAGTGCGTTGCGGCGCCGGCGGCACGTGCAATTTCCGCCCGGCATGATCGCTGGGAAGGCGCCGGCGCAGAGGGGCGCGCCGGCGGGGTGGTTCAGAGGTCGGGTGAGTGGCTGCCGAGCAGGGTTTGCCCGTGCTTTCGGGTGCGCTTGGCCAGGCGTTTCTCCTGGGCGGTCTTCAGCGGCTTTTTCTTGTGTTCCTTGTGCGAATCCAGACTCTTGCTCATGGCGGTATCTCCGGTAAAGGCATCATCGATTGGGGAAAAGAGTTCTCGGCACTTTCACCTCCTCGGCTCCCGGAGCCCGCTGTCATCTTGCATTGCCATCTGAGCATAGCTGCTGGCCATGAATCGGGCGGGAAACGCGACGGGTAACATGCAGTAGCGAATCGGCCGCAGGCGTGGCGGCAGGCTTTTCTATGCTTGCCCTTTTCACGCTGCTCAAGGAGGCCGTCATGTCCCGCCTTTTTCATCGTCTCGCCGGCGCCGCGCTGGCCTTGCTCATGCTGCTGGGGGGCGGCCTGGCCTCGGCGCAGCAGGAAAGCCTGCGTATCGGCATCATCGGCACCGGCAACATCGGTAGCGCACTGGCCCGGCTTTGGGTAGAAGCCGGGCATGAAGTGATGATCTCTTCCCGCCACCCCGAACGTTTGCAGGCGTTGGCCGACGAGCTTGGGGAGCGTGCGCGCGTCGGCACGCCGCGTGAGGCCGCCGCCTTTGGCGAGGTGATCCTGCTGGCGGTGCCCTATGCCGCCACCCCGCAGGTCGGCCGCGACTATGCCGCCGAACTGGCCGGCAAGGTGCTGCTCGATGCCGGTAACCCCAGGCCGGAGCGCGACGGGCCGATGGCCGAGGAGGCCGTCGAACTGGGCGCCGGGCTGGCCTCGCAGCAGTTCCTGCCAGGCGTACGCCTGGTGCGCGCGTTCAATGCGATCTCCGCGCACAACCTGCGCAGCCAGGCCCATCGCCAGGGCGAGAAGCTGGCCATCCCGCTGGCCGCGGACGACCAGGCCGCCCTGCAGGTGGCGGCGCGTCTGGTGAGCGACGCCGGCTTCGACCCGGTGATAGTCGGGCCGCTTTCCAGCGCCAAATCCTTCGATTTCAACAGCGGCGTCTCGGCGCGCATGCCGACGGCGCGGCAGCTGCGCGAGGCGCTCGGGCTCTGAGAGGCTTGCCTGGCGAAAGCCGGCGGCAGAACATGGCGGTTCTGCGCAATCGTCAAAAGGAGTTGCCCATGTCGCGTTGCAAGCCGATCGCGGCGCTGTTGCTGGTTTGCGGGCTGGCCGAGGCGGCGCCCGAGCAGGTGCCGCTATACCGGGAAATCAAGGATTGGGTGGTGGCCTGCGACAACCTTCGTGGTTGCCAGGCGCTGAGTGCCACCGAGGATTACGGCCACACCCCGCTGCGGCTCGAGCTGCGCCGCGCGGCCGGAGCGCAGGCGCCGTTGCAGTTGAGCCTGCGCTATGCCGGGCAGACCGAGTATTTCCCGCTGCTGCTCGACGGCGAGCCGCTATCGGCCGTCGCTGATGCCCTGCAGCTCACGCAGGACGACGATGAGCTGCTTCTTACCGCCGAGGGCGCCGAGGCCCAGGCGCTGTTGGCCGAACTGCGCAACGGCGAGCAACTGCGCATGGCGGTGGACGGCGAGGACGAGGCTGTGGTGTCGCTGCGCGGGCTGTCCGCCGCGCT
>NZ_JAODYT010000155.1:0-3550 GCF_029834875.1 Pseudomonas sp. GD04158
TGGCCCTGCAACGGGCCTGCAGCTTCTGCGCCATGGACGGCGGCGTGCTGCTGCTCAGGCAAGCCGATGGCAGCCCGAGCCTGAGTGCCGGCTTCGGCCCGGCCGCCTTGCAGCAGCAGCTCGCCACACTGCCCTGGCCGGACGCTGCCCAGGTGCTGGAAGCGCCGCTGGCGCAGGTTGCCCTGGCGCTTCTTCTGCCATTGCACGCGGCCTCGGGTGAGGTATTCGGCGCCCTGCTGCTGGGCAACGCCAGCGCCATGCGCCGCCCGGACGAGGAAGACCTCGAAGCCCTGCAGCTGCTCGCCACCCTGCTCGCCGCCCACCTGCACAACAGTCAGCTGCTGGAGGCGCTCAGCCTGCGCGAGCGGACCATGTCCGAGCTGGTGCACCGGCAGATGAGCGCCCAGGAAGAGGAACGCGCACGGGTTGCCTATGACCTGCACGACGGCCTGGCGCAGACCCTGGCCGGGCTGCACCAGCGTCTGCAGGGCTTCGCCCAGCATCGCCAGCTCAATGACGAGCTGCGCGCCGCTCTGGCGCCCATCCTGCAGCTGGCGCAACGCAGCATGGGCGAGACACGCCAGGCCATCAGCGGCCTGCGCCCGACCCTGCTGGACGACTTCGGTCTGGCACCGGCACTGGACCGCGAACTCGACCGCCTGCGCGGCCAGGGTCGCCAGGTGCAATGGCTGCGCCGCGATACCCAGCGCCTGCGCCCGGCGGTGGAGATCGCCCTGTTTCGCATCGGCCAGGAGGCCATCAACAACATCTGCAAGCACACCGCCGAGGGCGCGGTCAGCCTGGACCTGCACCTCGACGGCGAGACCGCCCACCTGCAGATAGAGGATCGCGGCCCCGGCTTCGCCGCCACGCAGAAAACGCCAACCGCCGCATACGGCATGGGCCTGGTGGCCATGCGCGAACGCTGCCGGCTGCTCGGCGGTCAGTTCGCCTGCCACAGCCAACCCGGCCAGGGCACCCGCGTGCTGGCCAGCATTCCACGCGTCCTGCCGGATGAGAAAACCCCATGAACGAACCCATTCGCCTGCTGCTGGCCGACGACCACGAGGTGACCCGCGCCGGTTTCGCCGCGATGCTCGCCGACTGCCCGGAATTCAGCATCGTCGGCCAGGCGGTGGACGGCCGCCAGGCGCTGGAGCTCTGCCAGCGCCTGAATCCGGACATCGCCATCCTCGATATCCGCATGCCGCAGCTCAACGGCCTGGCGACCGCGCGCCTGCTGCGCGAACAGCAGCCGTCGATCAAGGTGCTGCTGTTCACCATGTACGACAGCCCCGACCACCTGGAAGCGGCGGTCAACGCCGGCGCCGTCGGCTATCTGCTCAAGGACGCCAGTCGCCAGGAAGTTATCGACGGCCTGCGCCAGGTGGCGGCCGGCCAGTGCGCGCTCAACGGCATGGTCAGCGCGCAGCTGCTGCGCCGCGTGGTCCAGCGCAACCAGGGCGGCGCCCCGGGCAGTGCGCTGACGCCGCGCGAGCATCAGGTGCTCGAGCTGATCGCCGCCGGGTTCACCAATCGCGAGATCGGCGAAGAGCTGGGCATCGCCACCGGCACGGCCAAGGCGCACGTCGAACGGGTGATCGGCAAGCTGGGGGTCGCCGACCGCACCCAGGCCGCCGTACAGGGCATTGCCCTGGGCCTGGTGGCGCCGCAGGAGCACAGGGCATGAAGGGCCTGGTCACGCGCTGGACCGACCGCCCGCTGCGCAGCAAGAGCCTGGTGATCATCGCCCTGCCGCTGTCGGTGCTGCTGATCTCCCTGGTGCTGGTGTACATCACCGAACGCCAGACCTCGCGGGTCGAGGACGACGTGCGCCGAGCACTGCGCGTGCAGGGCGACGTGCAGGCGGTACACAGCCTGCTGGCCGAGGCGGCGGCCAGCGTGCGCGGTTACCTGCTGGTCCAGCGCAGCGACTTCCTGCCCTCCTACCGCAGCGCGCTGGAGCGTATCGACAGCACGCTGCGGCGCCTCGATACGGACATCCGCGACCCGCAGATGCGCGGCAGCCTGGAACGCCTGCGCCCGCTGATCGTGATCAAGCTGGAAGGCCTGGAGCAGCTCAAGGCGCTGGCCAGCAGCGACGACCGTGCGGCGATGACGCGCATCCTGGTGGACAACAAGCACGTGCTCGACGCGCTGCGCCAGGAGATTCAGCAGATGCTCGAGCGTGAGCAGACCCTGCTCGACGAGCGCAACGCCGAAGCCAGTGCCGTGCGCTCGCGCATGCTCCTGGCCACCGGCCTGGCCGCCATGTTCGGCGTGCTCGGTGCGCTGTTTGCCGTGGTGCTGCTGTCCACCGGCATCGTCCATCGGGTGCAGCAGGTCGAGCGCAACGCGCGGCGCCTGGCTCTGGGTCAGCCGCTGATCCCCCAAGGCCTGGCGGCCGACGAGATCGGCCAGCTCGCCGCCAGCCTGGAAGAGGCCGGGCAGCTGCTGGCCGAACGCGAGCGCGCCCTGCGCGACAACGAGGAGCGCCTGCGCCTGATCATCGACGGGGTCAAGGAATACGGCATCTTCGGCCTCGACCCCAGCGGCCACGTCACCTCCTGGAACACCGGCGCCGAGCGCATCAAGGGCTACAGCGAGGCGGACATCCTCGGCCGCCACTTCTCCCTGTTCTACCCGCCGCAGGCCCGCGACACCGCCCCCTACCTGGCCCTGCAGGCAGCCACCCGCGAAGGGCGCTACGAGGAAGAGGCCTGGCGCCAGCGCCGCGATGGCTCGCTGTTCTGGGCCAACGTGGTGATCACCGCGCAGCGTGACGCCAGCGGCACCTTGCGCGGCTTCTCCAAGATCACCCGCGACATCACCGACCGGCGCAATGCCGAGGCCGCCCTGCGCACGGCGCGCGAAGAGGCAGAGAACGCCAGCCGGGCGAAAAGCGAATTTCTCTCGCGCATGAGCCACGAGCTGCGCACGCCGCTCAATTCGATCCTCGGCTTCGCCCAGCTGCTGGAAATGGACCGCGGCACACCGGCGCAGCAGGCCCAGGTGCGTCATATCCTGCGCGCCGGACGACACCTGCTGGGGCTGATCAACGAGGTGCTGGACATTGCCCGCATCGAATCCGGGCGGCTGGCGCTGAGCCCCGAGCCGTTGGCGTTGCGCCCGCTGCTGCAGGAGGTCAGCCTGCTGCTGTCGCCCCAGGCCGACAGCGCCGATATCCGCCTGCGCCTGCCGGAGGAGCTGCCCGCCGAACTCTGCGTGCAGGCCGACCGCCAGCGCCTGGTGCAGGTGCTGCTCAACCTGCTCTCCAACGCGATCAAGTACAACCACCCTGGCGGCCATGTCGAAGTGCGGGTGCAGGCCGACAGCGACACCATCACGCTGAGCGTGATCGACAACGGCCCCGGCATCGCCGCCGAGGATCTGGAGCGCCTGTTCATTCCCTTCGAGCGCCTCGGCGCCGCGGCCAGCGAGGTGGAGGGCACCGGCCTGGGCCTGGCCCTGAGCAAGAGCCTGCTGGAGCAGATGGATGGCAGCCTCGGCGTGCACAGCACGCCCGGCGAGGGCAGCACCTTCAGCCTGA
>NZ_JAODYT010000156.1:0-3503 GCF_029834875.1 Pseudomonas sp. GD04158
CTGCCGCTGCTGCTGGAGGCCAACCAGGCGCTGCGCGAGTTGCTGCCAGAGCGTCTGCAGGACGCCCTGGCGCTGTAGGACCGAGCAGCCGCCTCGCCCCGGAAGCGGCCGTTGCGGCCGCTGCCAGCGACAGGCTCAGATGTCCCAGACCAGGTTGATCGAGACGTTGCGCCCCGGTTGGGTCAGGCGGTCGAGGTTGGCTGGGCTGGTCACGCCCGCTTCGCCAACGTCGTCGTAGCCGCGCACGTCATCCCACAGCCAGTATTTCTTGTCGGTCAGGTTGTACAGGCCGGCGTTGACGGTCAGGTCGTCGCTCAGTCGGTAATGGCCGGTCAGATCGAGGATGCCGTAGCCAGGGCTGGCGAACTGGCTGCCGCTGCCGTCGGGGCTGTTGAAGCTGCTGTCGTCGATGCGCGTCTTGCGCTTGACCAGGGTCCAGCTCAGCAGGGCGCCGAACCGTTCCTGCTCGTAGCCCAGGCCGAACACGCCGGTCAGCGGGTTGATGCTGTTGAGCGCTTCGCCGGTTTCCTCGTTGCGACCGCGGGCGTAGGCGATGGAGCCCTGGGTGTACAGGCCGTCCATGGCGCCGAAGCTGTCCAGATCGAGACGGCCTTTCAGTTCGACGCCGCGGATGCTGGCACGGCTGACGTTCCGGCTCTGGAACACGGGGATGGCGCCGCGGCTGCCAGCGGCGTCTTCGTCGAGGAAGTCGCGGTAGCGGTTGTAGAACAGCGCCAGGTCGAAGCTGCCACTGGCGAAGTTGCCGCGCAGGCCGGTCTCCAGGCCGCGGCTCTTCTCCGGGTCGAGATCCGGGTTGGGCTCGACGATGTAGGACGGGTTCGAGTTCTGGAAACGCCCGTACATTTCCTTGGCCGTCGGCGTGCGGAAGCCCTCGGCGTACTGGCCGAACCAGGTGTAGTGATCATCGAAGGCATAGGTGACGCCGAGCTTGGGCGAGACGCGCTGCCAGGTTCGGCTGGCGCCGCTGGGTTCGCTGCCGCCGCCGATGGCGGTGGCCTGGTAGCGCTCGGTGATCGACGGATCGAGGTGGGTGCGGTCGTAGCGCAGGCCCGGCAGGAAGGTCCACTGCGCCCAGCGGATCTCGTCCTGCAGGAACAGGGCGTAGGTGGTGACGGTCGGGTCGGGGAAATCGCTCTGCGGCGTCAGGTTGTCGCTGGCGTTGCTGCTCGGCGAGCCGACGCCGCCGCTGCAGGCGGCGCCAATGGCGGCGTTGCAGATGCCGTAGCCGGTGCGCAGGCCGCGCACCTCCTGATGCTTGAGGGTCAGACCATAGGTCAGCAGGTGGTCGGTGGCGCCCAGGGCAAAGGCCTTGTCCAGCTGCGCGTCGAATAGCCACTGACGATCCTTGTAGTAGGTGTCCCGATAGCGCATGACGTCGCGGGTCACCGCGCCGGTGAAGAAGTTGGTGGGAACGTAGTTTTCCACCGTGCTCTGGTCGGTCTTGGCCAGCTGGTAGTTCAGGCTCCATTTCAGCGTGTCGGCCACCGGGTTGTGCAGCGCCAGGCGATGTTCCAGGCCGAAACGCTCGCGGGTGATGGTGTCGTTGGCGTTGCGCGAGCGGTAGTAGCCGAAGCCGCTGCCGGCATTGAACGGCCCGCCGACGGCGCTCAGCTGGTTGCTGTCGCGGTCGTCCTTGTATTTCTCGTAGGTCAGTTGCAGGCGGTCGCTGTCGTTGTAGTTCCAGCCCAGCTTGGCCAGCAGGTTGGTGGTGCGCACGTCTTCGGGGTTGGCCCGTGTGCGATTCAGGCCGCTGCCGCCGGTGTCGCCGTAGGATTCGGTCTCATGGCCGTCGCGCCGGGACAGGTGCAGCAGGGCGTCGAACTGTTCGTGACGGCCGGCCAGCGTCGCCGACTTGAGCCAGCTGTCGTCGGCCGAGCTGTAGCCGGTCTTCAGGCGCGCGCCGACCTCCCTGCCGCTCTTGATGATGTCGTCGGCATCCAGGGTGAAGTAGCTCACCGCACCGCCGATGGCGCTGCTGCCATACAGGGCCGAGGCCGGGCCGCGGAGGATTTCCACGCGCTTGACGATTTCCGGGTCGACATAGTTGCGATGGGTCTGGGCGTAGGGGCCATAGAAGAAGCTGGCCGGTATTTCCACCCCGTCGATTTGCGTCAGCACGCGGTTACCGTCGATGCCGCGGATGTTGTAGCCGGTGATGCCGGCGCGCTGGCCGGTGCCGCCGACGGAGACGCCGGGCTCGTAGCGCACCAGGTCCTGGATGTTCTCCACGTTCTGCTGATCGAGCTGCTCGCGGCCGAGCACGCTGACCGAGCTGGGCACCTCGCTGACGCTCTGTTCGCGGCGCGTGGCGGTGACCGTCATCGGCTGCAGGGCGATGGACTGGGTGGGGTTGCGTACCAGAATCACGCTGCGCTCGCCGACGCTGCGGTAGCTCAGGCCGGTGCCTTCGAGCAGGCGTGCCAGGGCCAGCTCGGCGGAAAGGCGCCCGCTGGTGCCGGGCGAAGAGACGCCATCGGCCAGTTGCGCCGGCAGGCCCACCTGCCAGCCGGTGATGTCGCTGAAGCTGTTCAGCGCCGAGACCAGCGGCTGGCGCTCGATGGCGAAGTGGTACCCGCCGTGGTTGTGCTGCTGCGTCGCCGGCGTCGTCTCGGCGGCATGGGCCAGCGGCAGGCCGGCGCAGGCGATGGAGAGTGCCAGCAGCGACAGGCTGGCGGTGGACAGTCGCGGGAAATGCGGGCGCCTGGTGTGAAGGGGCATCGGTGTGCTCTCTGCGGTGTCGTCGGAAGGTCGGTTAATGCGAATTATTTGCATTGTTATGACGGGACGAACGAGGCCCTGCGAGAGCGTAAAAAATTCTGTTTTCTCAGTTGAGGATCAGCAGCGCTGGGTATTCGTGCAGTTGCGCCGAGGTCACCTGGGCCAGCGAGCGCATGATGCTGGCCGGCTCGCTCAGGCGGTAGTTGCCGGTAATGCGCAGGTCGTTCAGGCGGGCATTGCCGTTGATGATCCAGCCCGGGTAGTAGCGGCGCAGTTCATCCAGCACTTCGTGCAGCGGCCGGTCGTCGAACACCAGCCGCCCCTGCACCCAGGCCAGCTGACTGGCGCTGCTGGCGCGGGTGCGCTGGCCGACCCCGTCCGGGCCGACGCGGATGCTGTCGCCGCCGCGCAGATGGATGCGCGTGTCGTTGCCGCGCGCATGCACTTCGATCTCGCCGTGTTCGACGCTGACTTCGGCGGCGTCGCCCAGGTAGCGCACGGCGAAGGCGGTGCCGCGCACCGACACCCGCACCGGGCCGGCGCTGACTTCGAAAGGCCGGCTGCTGTCCTTGGCGACGTCGAAGTAGGCCTCGCCGCGCAGCAGCTGGGTGACCCGCTGGCGCTCGTCGATGCGGCTGGTGAAGGCGCTGTCGGTGTTGAGCAGCACGCGCGAGCCGTCGGCCAGCTGCAGACTCTGGCGCTGGCCGACCGCGGTGACGTGGTCGGCGCGCAGGCGCAGCAGCAGGTCGCTGTGCAGGGTGATA
>NZ_JAODYT010000157.1:0-2327 GCF_029834875.1 Pseudomonas sp. GD04158
ACAACCTGGTGCTGGATTTCTCCGGCGTATTGATTGCCACTGACGGTGATGGCGACCCGATTGCCGGTGGCTTCCAGGCTGGTAGCTTCGTAATCGATGTGGAAGACGATGTCCCGGTGCTGAAACCCGTCGATCCACAGCGCCCGGCCCTTGGCGGAACGGTCCATGAGGACCTGCTTTCCCTGCCGCATACAGGTAATCCCGACAACGGAGGCCAGACGCTGGTGGTCAGTACCGCTGGCGGTGCAGGCAACCTGTCGTCGCTGGTCTCCTTCGGCGCTGACGGCCCTGGTGCCTTCGGTTTGGTCGAAAGCAGCGTGGCCGAGGGGCTGCTGGATGCCCAGGGACTGACGTCCGGTGGCGAGGGGCTGGTTTACGAAATGGTGCCAACCATCGTCGACGGCAAGCTGGTCAGTTCCACCTTGACCGCCGTATCGGCGGAAAGCCTGGGTAGCTACCCGGTGTTCACCCTGACAGTCAATGCCGACGGCAGCTTCCACTTCGAGCTGCAGGGGCCCATCGATCATCCGGTGAAAGATGGTGACGACGACGAGTTGTGGTCCAACGGCGGCGTGTTCGGCATTGATTTCACCCAGTTGATCACCGCGACCGATGGGGATGGCGATCCCTTGCAAATGCCTGTCGATGCAGGCGGTCTGTTCGTCATCAATGTGCAGGACGACGTGCCCGAGCTGGTGGATGGTGCCAACGGCCACAGCCTGACCCTGACCTACAAGGGTGGCGACGCTTCCTACTTCAACAGCTATGGCTACTACATCAAGGGCCCGGATGGCATACCGCTCAGTGGTCAGATCGTATGGGGCAATACCACCAATCTCAGCGGCGGCGATTCGATCACGCTTCATGGGTTGGACCCGAGCCAGGTTGGCTTCTTCATCATTCCCAATGGTGGCTTTAACGCAGTCGCTAACGGTACCGCGGTAACCTTCCAGCAAGTGGATGGGCAGTGGAAAGCTTTTGCTGGTGCCACGCCGCTCAATGGTGCTGGTGGGGCTCATACGCTGTTCGACAATCCGGCGCTCAATCCCAGCAGCAAGTCCCATGTTCAGGACAACGCCGCGCCAGGCAATCAGAACTGGGAAGACGTCAACAACGGAGACAGTGACAACGACTATAACGACGTCAATATTCAGGCCACCTGGAGCGGCAAGCTTGGCGGCACGGTGCATGAAGACAAGTTGCAGACTCCCAATCAGGGCAATCAGGAGAGTGGTCAGACCCTGGTGGTCAGCACGGCCAACGGCGCCGGCACCCTGGCGTCGCTTGTAGCCTTTGGTGCTGACGGCCCCGGTGTCTTCAAATTGGTCGAAACCGATGCTGCGATCGCCCTGCTGAGCCCGCAGGGGTTGAAGTCCGGTGGCGAGGCGCTGAGCTATGTCGTCAGCGAGCAGATGGTCGATGGTCAACCGGCCAGTGTGCTCGTCGCCACGGCTGCGGGGGGCTACCCGGTGTTCGAGCTGACGGTGTACGCCAACGGCGCCTTCAAGTTCGAGTTGAAGGGGCCCATCGACCACCCGCTGGCCGATGGCAATGACAGCGAGCTGTGGTCGTCGAATGGCTACTTCGGCATCGATTTCACCCAGTTGCTGAAAATCACCGACGGCGATGGCGACCCGCTATTGCTCCCCAAAGGCCTTGGCGGTCTGTTCGTGATCAATATCGAGGACGATGTGCCGACGCTTGGCGTGGATGCGCTGGCTGACGCTGCACGTCTGCTCAAGGTCGCGCTGGATGAGACGGTGGGCGACCAGGATCGCTATGCCGCCAATGATTCCGATGACGGCTATGTCAATGACGACGCGGCCAATGCCCTGGCCCAGGTCCAGACCAATGTGCTCGGCGGGTTGGTGTCTCTGTTCTCGATCAGCGGCAGCTACGGCGCGGATGGGGAAGGCACGACGGTCGGCAGCATGAGCTTCGTCGGTGTTCCCCAGGGTGGGCTGCTCACCAATCTGCAGGCTACCGATGGTGGAGCCATCAAGCTGGTTCCCGCAGGCAGCGATACGCTGAATGGCATCGATACCCAGGGGCATACCGTCTTTACCATCAAGATCGTCAATGTAGGCGGCGGGGAGCTGCAGCTGCAGACAACCCTGTTCGAAGCCATTCGTCACGGCGACAACGATGGCCGTTTCGACGAGTCGATCGATCTGCTGATCACCGCTGGCGGCCCGCTACAACTGCTTTACCAGGTGACTCGCACGGATGCTGATGGCGACCCGGTCACCGCCTCGGGACGTGTCACCCTGGCCGATGGCAACAGCTCGGTATTCAGTTTCGACGACGACGGCCCACAGCAGACCGTC
>NZ_JAODYT010000158.1:0-1329 GCF_029834875.1 Pseudomonas sp. GD04158
TGAGGGTGTCCGAATTTTTGTGTAACCGGCTCATGAGCGACACTGTCGCTCCGAACCGGAGACACTATGAGCAAGACGCAACATCCCATCACCGACGAGCTGCTGGATCAGCTCCTGGCCAACTACCAGAATCCTGAAGACCTGATCGGTGCTGACGGCATTCTCAAGCAACTGACCAAGAAGCTGGTTGAGCGTGCGCTGGATGCTGAGCTGACCCACCACCTGGGACACGACAAGCATCAGCCGGTCAGCAATCCAACTGGCAACACCCGCAACGGTTTCAGCAAGAAGAAACTCAAGGGTGAGTTCGGCGAGTTGCCCATCGAAGTGCCGCGCGACCGGCATGGCACCTTTGATCCGCAGATTGTCGAGAAGCACCAGACCCGCTGGGCGGGTTTCGACGACAAGATCCTCTCGCTGTATGCCCGCGGCATGACTGTGCGCGAGATCCAGGCGCACTTGCATGAAATGTACGGTGCCGAGGTGTCGCCCAGCCTGATCTCCTCGGTGACCGATGCCGTAGCCGATGAAGTGAAGGCCTGGCAGTCGCGCCCGCTCGATGCGGTCTACCCCATCGTCTACCTCGACTGCATCCACACCAAGGTGCGCGAAGGCGCCGTGCGAGTGAAGGCGGTGTATCTGGCGCTGGGCATCAATCTGGCTGGTGAGAAGGAAATCCTCGGCCTTTGGATCGCCCAGAACGAGGGCGCCAAGTTCTGGTTGCAGGTGGTAACCGAGCTGCGTAATCGCGGAGTGCAGGACATCTTCGTGGCCTGCGTGGATGGCCTGAAGGGTTTCCCCGAGGCTATCGAAGCGGTGTTCCCATATACCAGCGTGCAGCTGTGCATCGTGCACATGGTCAGACACAGCCTGAACTACGTGTCCTGGAAGCGGCGGGCTGAAGTCGCCGCTGACCTGAAACGGATTTACCAAGCCAGCACGGCTGACGAGGCCGAACTGCGCCTTGGCGAGTTCGAGGCCAAGTGGGATGACGACTACCTGCCGATTGGCCAGTCCTGGCGCCGCAACTGGCCACGTATCACGCCGTTCTTCGACTTCCCGCCAGAGATTCGCAAGGTGATCTACACCACCAACGCCATCGAATCGGTGAACATGAGCCTGCGCAAGATCACCAAGAATCGCGGATCGTTTCCCAGCGACGAGGCACTGCTGAAACTGTTCTACCTGGCACTACGCAACATCAGCAAGAAGTGGACGATGCCAATCCGTGACTGGAAGGCAGCGCTGACGCGCTTTACCATCAGCTACGAAGACCGGCTGCCGTAGCAGTAACCCCAACCCCGGTTACACAAAATTCTGCACACCCTC
>NZ_JAODYT010000016.1:0-81222 GCF_029834875.1 Pseudomonas sp. GD04158
AGTGTCGAGCACGTCCACCGCCTTGTCCGGCAACTGGCGACCAGCCAGGTAGCGCGCCGACAGCTCGGCGGCGGCGACCACGGCGTCGTCGCGCAGGTAGATGCCGTGGCTCTTCTCGTACACCGGCGCCAGGCCGCGCAGGATGGTCACCGCCTCGTCGACGGTCGGCTCATGCAGCTGCACCGGCTGGAAGCGGCGGGCCAGGGCCGGGTCCTTCTCGAAGTATTTCTTGTATTCGCTCCAGGTGGTGGCGGCGATGGTACGCAGCTCGCCACGGGCCAGCGCCGGCTTGAGCAGGTTGGCGGCATCGCCGCTGCCGGCCTGGCCACCGGCGCCGATCAGGGTATGGGCCTCGTCGATAAACAGGATGATCGGCTTGGGCGAGGCCTTGACCTCGTCGATCACGCCCTGCAGGCGGCGCTCGAACTCGCCCTTGACGCTGGCGCCGGCCTGCAGCAGGCCGAGGTCCAGGCACAGCAGCTCGACGCCCTTGAGCACCTGCGGCACCTCGCCGGTGGCGATGCGCAGGGCCAGGCCCTCGACGATGGCGGTCTTGCCCACGCCGGCCTCGCCGACCACGATGGGGTTGTTCTTGCGCCGGCGGGCGAGGATATCGACCATCTGGCGGATCGCGCCGTCGCGGCACAGCACCGGGTCGAGCTTGCCGTCGCGGGCCTGCTGGGTGAAGTTGTGGGTAAAGCGCGCCAGGTTCGACTCGCCCGGCGCCGCCGCTTTGCCGCCCGCGGCCTGCGGCTGCTGGCTGAGGGCGAAGTCGCGCAGACGCTCGGCATTGAGCTTGCTCAGCAGCGTCTGATAACGGCTGCCGGCGTAGCGCATGGGGTTGCGCAGCAGGGCGAGGATCAGCGCGGCCTGGTCGATCTGGCTGGCGCCCAGCTCCAGGTTGGCCACCAGCAGGGCGTCCTGCAGCCACTGCACCAGCTCGGCAGAAAACACCGGGTTGCGCGACTCGCTGTGCTCGCCGCGCGGCTGCAGCGTCTGGGCCAGCTCGCCGGCATCGATCTCGGCATCCTGCAGGGCGCGCGCCAGCAGGCTTTCCGGGCGCTCAAGGAGGCCCAGCAGCAGATCCTCGACGAGGATCTTGTTGCCGCCGCGTACCACGCAGCGTTCGGCGGCCATCTCCAGGTCGCGCTTGCTCGCAGCGTCCAGAGCTTGAACCAGTTGTTGCAGGTCGACGTTGATCATTTCATCTGTCCTTAATGAATCTTGCTGCCGAGGGTGACCAGACCGTCGGCGTTCTCACGGCCGAGCCAGGTGGTCCAGCCCAGCAGGCAGGGGTTGCCTTCGCCGATGCGCAGGTCGCGGATTTCGTCCTGACGCAGCTCCAGGCGGATGTCGTAGTCCAGCGGATCGCGCAGGGTGAAGCGCACCAGCGCGCAGAGCGGCTGGTAACCCGTGCCGATCGGCAGGAACTCGTGAAAGCGCGTCCAGCCCAGCTGGCGCACGTGGATGCGGAACTTGCCGCCGCGGTCGCGGACGCGCTCGCCGAGCACGGTGTCTTCGCCGAGCAGGCTGTTGGCGCGGCCGAGGCGGTTGCGCTGTTCTTCCAGCACCACCACCTGGCGCTCCAGGCACTGCTCGATGAACAGCTCGGCGTGCTTGAAGTAGTAACGCAGCACCGACTCGATCAGCGCCGCCGAATGGGCGCGCAGGCTGAGCAGGCCGAGGTAGGGCAGCAGGCGCTTCCAGTTCAGCTCCTGGGCCTGGCGGATCTGCTCGCTGCCCAGGCCGATCAGGGCGAACAGGTGCGCGGAGAAGGCGTCCATCGCCCCGCTCTGGAAGCTGGCGCGGTAGCGGTACTTCTGCCAGATCGGCAGCAACAGGCGCTGCAGACGGTTGTTGAACAGGTCGAGGAAGTCGCGGGTCGGGTTGCCGTCCTCGCTGTCACCCAGGGCCTGTTCGCTGTAGAAGGCCGGCAACGGCGAGCCGCCGCCGAACAGGCCGACCAGGTTGACGCGCATGCGCGCGCGCAGCTCGCCGTGCTCCTCGAAGAACTGCACGCGATCGATATCGCTGCCGGGGAAACCCAGGCTCGGGTTGGCCTGGAACTCCAGGTACTCGTAGAGGCGCTCGTCATCCAGTTGCGGATGGGCGACCTTGAGGCGCTCCAGCACCAGCTGTACGGCCTGGAACAGGCTGTACTCGCGGATGCCCCGGCTGAGCCGGTTCAGAGCAGGGGCTGCTGCCCCATGCGTGGCGTCCATTTGTACAACTCTCCCTGTGTGCTCTGTACGTGCAGCTCGTGGTAGCTGTTGAGGCTGGCGTAGAGGGCGAAAAATTCATTGAGTACCGAGGCGAAGAGGAACAGGTCGCCTTCGCCCAGGTAGCCGTCCGGGTTCATGGTCAGTTCGGTGCGCACGCCGCGCACCGGCAGGCCGCGGTGCAGGCGGTCGACATGGCGGTGGCCGATGCTCTTGAGGCCACCGAGCAGGCGCTTGCTGACGCGCTCGGCGTGCTGGTCGTAGTAGCGCGGCAGGTCGTAGGTCTCGAGGATCACCTTGAGCGCCTCGACGTTGGCCAGCGACAGGTAGTTCAGCGACATGTTGGAAATCAGCTTCCACAGGAAGTCGCGGTGCAGCGGCGGCGCATAGCAGGGGGTGACCGCGCTGATGTTGCGGAAGCTGAGAAAATCCGGAGTGTCCTCGCTGGGCAGGCAGATATCGCCCAGGCTCAGCTGACGCGGCAGATTCTGGTTGGTGCAGGTCAGCTCGATGGACAGCGTCTCGTGCTGGTCGAGGTTGCGCAGGCCGAAGCTGAGCCAGGTCTCCAGGCCGTCGCCGAGCATCGACGGCTGCTGACGCACGCTGTAGTGCGGGCGCGCCACCGGCACGTCGAAGCTGGGGTCGTGCTCGAACGACTCGAACGGCACGTACTCCTCGTAGCCCATGCCGCCCGGCTTCCAGCCGGTGACGCGGTCCACCGAGAACACGCCGCAATGCTGCGCGTCGAATTCGGCCGGCAGCAGCAGGTACTGGTCCTGCTTGCCGTCGAGGCGGATCGGGATGGCGTCGTGCTGGAACAGGTTGACCACCGGCGTGCAGTACAGGCGCACGTTTTCCAGGGTCGGGCGGATGCGCTGCACCCCGGCCTTGTGGATATCGAAGCGCAGCTCCAGACCGCGCGCCTGCTTGAGCAGATCCTCGGGCAGGCCATGGATGGCATCCAGGCCGAGCAGGTCGACGAAGAGGAACTTGTCCTGGAAGGCGAAGTATTCCTGCAGGTAGCGGTAGCCGCGGAAGGTGTTGAGCGGATAGGGGATCAGCGCCTCGTCTTCGGCGAAGCCCACCGGCTGCACCTGCTCGGGCTTGAGCTGCAGGGTGCCGAGAGTCTGGCCGAAGGCATCCTGCATGGGCTTGCCGGCCGCATCGAGCAGCACCAGCTGGATGCCGCCGAGGTTGCGCAGCAGCGCCAGGTAGAGCATCTGGCCGATATAGCGCTCGCCGGCCAGGTGCAGACGCAGCTTGTTCAGGCCGATCTCGCCGAGATGGCCGTCGGCGCTCATGCCCAGACGCAGGCTGAGCAGCGCGCCGTCGCCCTTGACCGAGTAGTCCAGGCCGTTCAGCGCCAGCGGCAGCACCTCGGTGGGGTAGCAGGTGCGAAAGCGGCAGGTGACGCCTTCGATGGCCTTGGCTTCCACCGGCGTGCCGCGCTTGACCGGCAACGCCGGGCCGGGGCGGGTCAGCGGGTCGAACTGCAGCATGCTGAAGGCCGGCAGCGGACGCATATAGTTCGGCCACAGCAGGTGCATCAGCGAGTGGGTCAGCTCCGGCAGCTCGTCGTCGAGCTTCTGCCGCAGGCGCCCGGTGAGGAAGGCGAAGCCTTCGAGCAGGCGCTCGACATCCGGATCACGCCCGGCCTGGCCAAGGAACGGCGCCAATGCCGGGCTGCGCTCGGCAAAGCGCTTGCCCAGTTGGCGCAGGGCGGTGAGTTCGCTTTGGTAGTAGTGGTTAAAAGACATGCTGTTTGCTCATCCCTGGGCGTGTTGCCGTTATGGACACAGAGAGGTGTCGTTGATCGTCCATATCGTTATGGCATTGCCTTTTTGTTCAATTGGCGAGCGCTTCAGATGAGCAAGCAGGCGCTGCTTGTCGAGCGATACCGACTTGCCATGTGCCGCGATATCCAGGCGATAAGTGCCTGGTACGCTGTCTTCCAGTGTTTCGTTGAACACGATGTAGGACAGCACCTCGATGGAGTCGTCAGCGGCCAGCCGCTGTCCAGCAGGGAATGAGCCTTTTCCGTTGGAGTAGTCATGGGTGGAAACTTCGACCGTGTAGCCACACACATTTTCGAAGTTGGCGATAAAGACGCTTTTCTGCTGGCTGCTGCAGCCAGCAAGCAGAATCGAAAGTAGACACAGCACGTGCTTAGTCATCGAATTTCACCCGGGTAAGCCACAACAGGCCCTTGACGTCGTTCTCCGAGGCGATGGAACGCTGCCAATAGTCCTGGTAGTTGCGTGGGCTGTGGGAGTGGTAATGCATAAGGTCTATCTCCCCTGCCGCTGGAATGGGGTGATTGTCCACAGGCGCCTGAGTGAGGATCGTGGAGGTCGACTTGTGGCTCCACGAGTACGCAGGTATCAAGCCACCATCGCCGTACTCGTTGAGGATGAGGTGACCCACCTCATGCGCAGCGGTGTGCGCGAAATCCTCATCGGCAAAATTGGCGGGATAGTTGGCAGCCGCCCACATGCCCAAGTTGTGGTAAATCTTTTTGAACATCGCGAAGCTAGTGGAACGACCGAAGTCATCACCGATTGAAGCAATGAGCGGGAAATTCTTGGCGCTGGGCTTGGCATGCACATCAGCGATGACCTTCACCTGAAACGCGCCTTTGGCTGTCTGAATCGGCTTGTCGATGCCGCCTGCACGACTGCCCTCACGCGACCAGTAGTATTCGACCCCCGCCTTGGCCAATACCTTCAGTTCATCGAATGTGCGGGCCGTCAATTGGTTGTTCCTGCCGGATACACCACCATCAGAGAAGCTGGGGCGCAGGGTGATCTCGACGGAGCCAGCGTTGCGATCAACGCGGGCATCGACCCACGGTGCGGCTGCAGCGCTATTGTCCAGCCGCAGCTCCGATACCTGCTCTTCAGCACCTTTCTTCACGGTCAGACGCACAAGCAGGTTGGGGCTTTTCAAAACACGAGTATCGAGAACGCCAGATCGGTCGTAGCCGTCCCACTGCCACTGGTGCTCACCTGTCGGAAGCAGCGCCGCTGTATCCGCTTCGCTATGGAGCAGCGTCTCGCCATCGTATACCTCCAGGGTCAGGCTATCGGCCGGATGTTTGCGGTTACGGATCTGGAAATCGATGGTCTCTCGATTGTTCGTTGTGCCTTGTCCAATTTCCTCGTAATCGGGAATCCGCAGAGGCGTGAGCACACGATTGCCTCCACGCTGCAAAGCAATGGTGTAATCCAGCGCGCGCTCTTCGGCCGCTTGAGCCGGAGGCACCAGAACATTGATGACGCTAGCTGCAGCAGCCACCAGCGACAGCGGCGCAACCGGGCTGAACGCCGCCCCACCGCCACTCGCGCCAATCAACACGGTGCCGGAGCCAGCCACCACGGTATTGCCATGACTACCCACCGAGCCCACCACCGCCGCCGGCTTGCCATTGATCAGCACGGTGGGAATCACCGCGCCGGCCATGGCGCCGCCGCAGGCGGAGGCGTCGCCCATGCGCGCGGCGGGCAGACTGTCGAACAGCACGTCGGGCGAGCCGGCGGCGATCGGGTTGGTGCCGTGGCCGGGAATCGGGCAGGCGGTGGGATCGCCGAGGCGGGCTGCGGGTTTACCGGACATGTGAGGCTCCTGGGTTGACCTTGACCTGACCGCTACCGTCCAGGCTCGCGGAGAAACTGACCTGACGCCTGACGCCATCCATCTCCAGCATCGCGTCGATGGCGAAGGCCTGGCGCAGCGGATCATGGGTGCGCGGCAGGGAAATCACGTGCACCTGGGTCAGACGGGGTTCGTACGCTTCGATAAAGCGTTCGATGGCGATACGCGCCTGCTGCAGCGAGTCGTGCAGCGACAGGCGCATATCGTTCAAATCGGGCAACCCGTAGTCGGGCAGCGTCTGCACGCTGCCCGCACGGGTGCTGAGCATCTTGGCCAGATGGGCAGCCACCGAGGCCATGGCGGCGACCTCGCGGCTCCAGCCGGCACGTTGGCCGGCCTCGCCACCGAGGCGCTCGAACAGGCTGCCGTAGGCCATGGCTGCTTACTCCTTGTCCAGCTTGCCGACCAGCGACAGGGTGAAGTCGGCACCCATGTACTTGAAGTGCGGGCGCACGTTCAGGCTGACGCGGTACCAGCCCGGCTCGCCTTCGACATCGCTGACGATGACCTGGGCGGCGCGCAGCGGACGACGGCTACGCACTTCGGAGCTGGGGTTCTCCTGGTCGGCCACGTACTGGCGGATCCACTTGTTCAGTTCCAGCTCGAGGTCGGTACGCTCCTTCCAGGCACCGATCTGCTCGCGCTGCAGCACTTTCAGGTAGTGGGCCAGACGGTTGACGATGAACATGTACGGCAGCTGGGTGCCCAGCTTGTAGTTCAGCTCGGCGGTCTTGCCTTCTTCGCTGATGCCGAAGAACTTCGGCTTCTGCGCCGAATTGGCGGAGAAGAACGCGGCGTTGTCGCTGCCCTTGCGCATGGTCAGGGCGATAAAGCCTTCCTCGGCCAGCTCGTACTCGCGACGGTCGGAAACCAGCACCTCGGTGGGGATCTTGGTCTCGATCTCGCCCATGCTCTCGAAGTGGTGCAGCGGCAGGTCTTCCACCGCGCCACCGCTCTGCGGGCCGATGATGTTCGGGCACCAGCGGAACTTGGCGAAGCTGTCGGTCAGACGGCTGGCGAAGGCGTAGGCGGTGTTGCCCCACAGGTAGTGCTCGTGGCTGTTGGCCACGTTTTCCTTGTAGACGAAGGTCTTCACCGGGTTGTCTTCCGGATCGTACGGGTTGCGCAGCAGGAAGCGCGGTACGGTCAGGCCGACGTAGCGGGCGTCTTCCTGCTCGCGGAAGCTCTGCCACTTGGTGAATTGCGGGCCTTCGAAGTGGTCCTTGAGGTCCTTCAGGTCCGGCAGGCCGGTGAAGGTTTCCAGGCCGAAGAATTTCGGGCCGGCCGAGGCGATGAACGGGGCGTGGGACATGCAGGCCACCGAGGCGACGTACTGCAGGGTCTTGACGTCCGGAGCGCTCGGGTCGAAGTAGTAGTTGGCGATCAGGGCGCCGACCGGCTGGCCACCGAACTGGCCGTACTCGGCGGTGTAGATGTGCTTGTACAGGCCGGACTGAACGATTTCCGGGCTGTCTTCGAAGTCATCGAGCAGGTCCTGCTTGGAGGCGTTGAGGATCTCCAGCTTGATGTTCTCGCGGAAGTTGGTGCGGTCCACCAGCAGCTTGAGGCCGCGCCAGGAGGATTCCAGGGCCTGGAAGTCCGGGTGGTGGAGGATCTCGTCCATCTGCCGGCTGAGCTTGGCGTCGATCTCCGCGATCATGCGGTCGACCATGGCCTTCTTCACCGGCTCGTTTTCGTTCTGCGGCTTGAGCAGCTCTTCGATGAAGGCCGATACGCCGCGCTTGGCGATGTCGTAGGCCTCGTCATCGGGGGTCAGTTTGGTCTCGGCGATGATGCGGTCGAGAATGCCGAGTTCGGCGGCGCTGTGGCTGCTTTCTACGGCTGCGCTAGTCGTGCTCATGAATATGCGTCCTTGTCAGTGAGAATCAGGAATCCAGCTTGTCTTTGGCGGCCAGGCCCAGTTCGCCGAGCACGCGATCGCGCGAGTCGTCGTCGGAGAGCACGCTTTCGATCGCCTTGCGGAAGGCCGGGGCGTTGCCCAGCGGGCCTTTGAGGGCGACCAGGGCGTCGCGCAGTTCCATCAGCTTCTTCAGCTCCGGTACCTGCTCGACCAGGTTGGCGGGGTTGAAGTCCTTCATGGAGTTGATGCGCAGCTGCACGGCCAGCTCGTCATCGGTCTGCTCGTCCTGCAGACGGTTCGGCACGGCGAAGGTCAGGTTCAGTTCCTGCTTGGCCAGCACTTCGTCGAAGCTGTTCTTGTCGATGCTGATGGGCTTGCGGTCTTCGATCTTGCGATCGTCGGCACGCTGGGTGAAATCGCCGAGCACCATGAGCTTCAGGGGCAGTTCGATTTCTTCCTGGGCGCCGCCGGTGGCGGGTTTGAAGGTGACGTTGATGCGTTCCTTGGGGGCTACCGAGCCTTCTTTGGCCATGGCTGTTCTCCTTTGCGTTGATGGCCCGGAGGCCTTGATTGGCGTGTTGGCGCCTTACTCCAGCACCACCTCGAGATCGAGGTGGCACAACCTGCGATAGATCTCGTCCTTGCTGTCGCGCACCGCATGGTTCTGCGGCAGCAGCTCGCAGCAGTGGTGCAGCAGGCGCAGCACGTCCAGGGCGAGATCGGGTTCCCACTCGCCGAGGCCGGCGGCCTGCAGCGTCTGGTCGAGCGATTCGAGTTGGGTCTTGGCCAGGTCGTACTTCTTCGCGGCGAAGCACAGGCGGGCCAGGGTCAGTTGCCAGAAGAAGCGTTCGCGGCCGCCACGGGCGCGCGACATGCCCTGCTTGAGCTGCTGCACGGCGGCCTTCAGGCCGTCCTTGCGCAGGCCGGGCAGCACCTGCTGCAGCGCCTCTTCCCAGGGCGGCGTGGCGCCCTGCTCGCTGGCGGCAGGCTTCTTCTCCACTTCCGGGGCCTGCAGGTGCGGCAGCACATGGGCACCGATCCAGGCACGGGTCTCGGCATCGGCGAAGGGCACGCCGTCATGGAAGCGCAGCTCGTCGAGGCCGGGCACGCGCTGCAAGAACAGGGCGAGCTGGATTTCCACTTCGCGCATGGCCTGCTCGGCCTTGAGCTCCTGCAGGCATTCCCAGACCAGGCGCTGGCCATCGAGCCAGAACGGCGCGCGGGCGATGCTGGCTTCCAGATCGGCGAGCAGGTCGGCGTAGGCGCCCTGGGCGAAACGTTCCTTGTAGGAGGCCAGCTTGTCGGCCGGCAGGCCGCGCAGGGCGGTGATCTGTTCGGCGTTGCGCTCGGGCAGCGACTCGATGGGCAGCCACAGCAGGGTACGCGCCAGGCGCAGCGGCTTGAGGTCGGTGGCCTTGTTCTTCAGCCACCAGGCGCACAGCGGGCGGGCGGCGTCCTGCTGGCTGCGCAGGGCCTTGTGGGCATCCTTCTCGCTTTCGATGGGACCGCTGCCGGTGATGATCTGGGTGGCGACCTGCTTGACCTGGGCAATGGCGGCGCCGACTGCGCCCGGCTCGGCCTGGCCCTGGCTGGCCCGCTTGATCTGCTCGTCGAGGCGGCGGCACAACGGCAGCAGCAGCGGCGAGTCCTCGCCGAGGTGGCTCGACAGGGTGGCTTCCAGACCGTGCAGGTGTTCGGCCAGACGGCGAAACAGCGGCAGCTGCTCGCTGATCGGCACGTGTTCGGCCAGCGCCTGTTCCAGGCGCGGCAGCAGCCAGTTGATGGCGGCGGTGCGGGTCCGCGCCTTGCGCGGGTGCAGCTCGTGCCAGTGGTGTTCGCAGAGGTAGTGCAGCAGGTTCAGACCGGCCTGCAGGCCGGCGAAGGATTCGCGCTGGAACAGGCCCCAGGTCAGCCAGGTGGCGGCGCGCAGATCCTTGGATTGGGTGGTCAGCAGGTTCTCGCTGCCCTCGCGCACCTTCTGCCAGTCGATGGCGCCGGTTTCATGCAGCGAGGAGGCCTTGCCCAGCTCGGTTTCCAGCATTTCGTATTCGCTGGAATAACGCACGTCTTCACCGGCGAAGTTCCCTTCATTAATAGGGGATTTAGCCAGATTGAGATAATGAGCGGTGAGCTTGCTGGAGTACGTCATTCCATGACTCGACTTCTAAGTGGGCAACTTCCGCAGGTGTAGCACTTGGCTATCCAGCCAGGGCAAAAACACCGCAGTGCGCAACTTTTTGCGCAGTTGTTTGTGCAACAACTTGCGCAAGATCCTTATAGGTCGGGCATCCTAGCCCCATGATCGAAGGGGGGCAACCGCCGGAAGTGTGAAATGCCTAACATTCGAGGACATCTTTCAAATTATTACCGGAACGTCAGTACCGGGTATTTGTCACGAACTTCCGACAAGTTGTCATCGATGTTTCAGGGCCGCGGAGATGTTCTTCCGTACTTGTAGGAAATAACTTACTAGCAAATTAGTGGCGCATCACATTTGATGGCACATTGATATTTGCTTATGTGACGCCGGCCGCTGTTTATATACTGGCTTTGTGCCAGGTCGGCTAGCGTCAGGCAGCGTCGATCAGTGCCCGAACGAGTCGCTGGAAAGCCGCAAATCGAGGCGGTGCCATTCGTCGGGTTTCACCTGCACCACATCCTCCAGCAGGTTGGCGGTCTCGATGCACAGCATGTTTTGCCAGGCGTCATCCGGGAACTGGGAAAGGCGCCTGGCCTTGTCGACCCAGGGATTCCACAGCACGGCCGAGCGCGAGCCGCTGCAATCGAGGTGAATGCGCCGCCCCCAGCCCGGATCGACGATGCTCAGGCGGGCCGGCGTGTCCATATAAATGCGGTCGGTCTCGCCGACGAAGCGCAATTCGGCATCCTGCCGCAGCTCTCGCCAGTCCTGCAGCGTGTCGACGTAGCGGCAGCCCCGCAGGCCATCGACGCTGACCTGGCGCACGTCGCTGACGGCGAAGTAGGTATGCAGGGCCTGGCTCAGGGTCAAGGGCGCTTCCCCACGGTTGTGGGTCTGCAGGCTCATAGCCAGATCGTCCGCCAGACGAATCTCGAACTGCAGGAGTGCCGCATGCGGCCAGCCCGCCAGCGGCTCCTTCTGCGTATCGAAGGCGAACCGCAGCGTCACCTGCTCGCCCTCCTCGTCGATGCCCAGCAGCTGCCAGTCCAGCCCGCGCACCAGACCATGGGCAGGCGCTTCGACCTGCTGGTAGTGCGCCTGCACCGCCTGGGGATTGCGCCGCAGGTCGCCGAACCAGGGCCAGCAGATCGGCACCCCGCCACGCACGCTCTGCGCGCGCTGATAGGCGGCCTCGGGGCTGAGCCAGATCAGCGGCGGCTGGCCGTCGCGCTGGTAAGCGAGTATCTGCGCCCCCTGCTGGGCCACCAGCAGCTCGCTGCGCTGGGTGCGAATGCGCCAGCAGATCAGTTGATCCAGTTCCACACGTTCGACTTGGGTATTGCTCATGGCGGCTTCTCGCTCTGCGAAATGGCTTCTATTGGACGCTCAGACGGCGCACAAAGCAAAACGCCCGTCACTAGGACGGGCGTCTGGCAACTGCGAGGTATGACCTACTTGCCGTAGACCTGTTCCGGCAGCCAGGTGATCAGCCCCGGGAACATGTAGGCGATCACCAGCAGCAGGATCTGGATCAGGATGAACGGCACTACACCCTTGTAGATGGTGCTGGTGGCCACCGATGCCGGCGTCACCCCGCGCAGGTAGAACAGTGCGAAGCCGAACGGCGGGGTGAGGAAGGAGGTCTGCAGGTTCAGCGCGATCATCACGCCGAGCCAGATCGGATCCAGCCCCATGGCCAGCAGCACCGGCCCGACGATCGGCACCACCACGAAGGTGATTTCGATGAAGTCGAGGATGAAGCCGAGCAGGAAGATCACCAGCATCACCAGGAAGAAGGCGCCAAGCACGCCGCCCGGCAGCTGGGCGAACACTTCCTCGATCATGTGCTCGCCGCCGAAACCGCGGAATACCAGGGAGAACAGCGAGGCGCCGATCAGGATCATGAAAACCATGGCGCTGATCTCGGTGGTGCCGTAGGCCACTTCCTTGAGCTGGCCGAAATTCAGCTTGCCCTTGCTCGCCGCCAGCAGCATCGCACCCACGGCGCCCAATGCCGCGGCCTCGGTGGGCGTGGCATAGCCGGCGAGGATCGAGCCAAGCACCGCGCCGATCAGGATCAGCGGCGGTACCAGCGCCTTGATCAGCTTGCCCCACTCGATCGGCCCCAGCTCTTCCTGCGGCAGCGCCGGCAGCTTCTTCGGCTGGAAGATCGCGGTGCCGACGATATAGAGGATGTACAGGCCGACCAGCAGCAGACCGGGCAGCAGGGCGCCGACGAACAGGTCGCCGACCGAAACGGTTTTCGGCGAGAAGATGCCCATCTTCAGCTGCGCCTGCTGATAGGCGCTGGACATCACGTCGCCGAGCAGCACCAGCACGATGGACGGCGGGATGATCTGGCCCAACGTGCCGGTAGCCGCCAGGGTGCCGGTGGAAATGGCCGGATCATAGCCGCGGCGCAGCATGGTCGGCAGCGCCAGCAGGCCCATGGTCACCACGGTGGCACCGACGATGCCGGTGGAAGCGGCCAGCAGGGCGCCGACCACGCACACGGAAATCGCCAGACCGCCACGCAGGGTGCCGAACAGGCGCGACATGGACTCGAGCAGATCCTCGGCCACTCGCGAGCGTTCCAGCATCACCCCCATGAACACGAACAGCGGCACGGCCAGCATGGTCTGGTTGTTCATGATGCCGAACAGACGGTTGGGCAGGGCGCTCAGGTAACCGGCATCGAAGGTACCGGTGAGCACGCCGATACCGGCGAACAGCAGGGACACACCGGCCAGGGTGAAGGCCACCGGATAACCGGCCATCAGCGCCAGGCAGATGCTGACGAACAGCAGAATCGCCATCAACTCAGCCATGTTTCACCTCCGGAGCCGGCAGGCGACCGCTGATGACGTAGAGCGCCTTGATCAGATTGGAAACGCCCTGCAGCGCCAGGCTGACCACCAGCACCAGGATGATGCTCTTCTGCAGGTAGACGAACTTCAGACCGCCGGACTCCCCCGAGGCCTCGCGGGTCGCCCAGGAGTTGCTGACGTAGTCCCAGCTGGCCCAGCCGAGGAACAGCGCGACCGGCAACAGGAACAGCAGGGTGCCGAGAATTTCCACCAGCGCCTGACGGCGACCGCTGAATTTCTGGAAGAAGATGTCCACGCGCACATGGCCGTTACGCTGCAGCACCCAGGCCGCAGCGCCCATGAATACCAGCGCATGGGCGTAGAGCACGGCTTCCTGCAGCGCCGTCGCGCCGATACCGAAGCCGTAGCGCAGTACCACGACGATGGCGGTGCCGATTACCAGAAACAGGGTGAGCCAGGCGCAGGCCTTGCCGAATAGGGCGTTGCACGCATCGATGAAGCGTGCCAACCCAAGTAAAGGGGGGGGATTGGGCATGGCAGATCCTTATTCTTATAGCCAAGGGGCTCGGGATTCTAGGTGGCCGCTCGAGAGCGTCGCAACCCGCAATACTACGTACGTAGTCGCTGCGCTTGAGTGATGCCATTGCCTATGATAGTCAGAACGCTCCGAATGCTGGCGATCCCGGTGTTCGAGTCATCACAACAACAAGGAGCATTGCATGAAACGTCGCGACATACTCGCCGCAGCCGGTGTTGGCCTGGCAGCCACCGCACTGGTGGGCTGCAAAGAAGAGGCAAAAAGCGCCGCTGCGCCCCAAGAGGGCTCGAGTTCCCAGACCTTCAACTGGAAGATGGTCACCTCCTGGCCGAAGAACTTCCCAGGCGTCGGCGTCGGCGCCGAGCGCTTCGCCAAGCTCGTCGAGGAGATGAGCAACGGCCGTCTGAAGATCAAGGTCTACGCCGCCGGCGAGCTGGTTCCGGCGCTGGAAGTGTTCGATGCAGTCTCTCGCGGCACCGCCGAAATGGGTCACGGCGCGCCGTACTACTGGAAGGGCAAGGTCCCGGCCGCGCAATTCTTCTGCGCCTCGCCGTTCGGTCCCAACGCCCAGGAAATGAACGCCTGGCTGCACCGCGGCGGCGGTCAGCAGCTGTGGGAAGAGGTGTACAAGCCGTTCGGCGTCCTGCCCATGGCCTGCGGCAACACCGGCGTGCAGACTGCCGGCTGGTTCAACAAGGAAATCAACTCGGTCGACGACTTCAAGGGCCTGAAGATGCGCACCCCCGGCCTGGGCGGCGAAGTGCTGACCAAGATGGGCGGTACCGTGGTCAACATGCCGGCCGGCGAGATCTTCACTGCCATGCAGACCGGCGCCATCGACGCCACCGAGTGGATCGGCCCGTACAACGACCTGGCCCTGGGCCTGCACAAGGCTGCCAAGTACTACTACACCCCGGGCTGGCAGGAGCCGAGCGTACTGTTCGAGCTGGACGTCAACCTCAAGGCCTGGGACACCCTGCCGGCCGACCTCAAGGCCATCGTTCGTGCCGCCGCTCGCGACGTCAACGGCGACATGCTCGACGACTACAACGCCAAGAACATGGAAGCCATGGAACAGCTCAAGGCCGATGGCGTGGAAGTCCGCCGCCTGCCGGACGAAGTCCTGGCCCGCCTGAAGGAAGTGGCGGCCGAGGTGGTCGATGCCAGCGCCGCGGCCGACCCGGCAGCGAGCAAGGTCTGGGAACACCAGAAGGCCTACCTCAAGCGCCTGTACGAATACGCCGAAAGCAACGAGAAGGACATCTACAACATCCGCGGCTGATTGCCGAGCCATGCAAAGCTCGGCGTCGCGCGGCGAGCCGTTCGCCTAGCGCGGCGACTATCGCAGACCCGGTGCAATCGCCGGGTCTTCTCTTTTGAGCCAAGGCAGATGGCCGCTGTCTGGCCCCTTCGCTGGGTATCGAGCGGTTTCCCGACCCGACTCGGGCTTTACCCGCTGCATCCTCGACCAGTCCCACTAGGCTCAGGCTTCGCTGCCGACGCGATTGCGCCCGGACGCTCAGGAGACACACCGCCTTCACCGGGAATCGTCAGCACTCGACATGGCCAGCGAGAGCCGTGGTGGATATCTCCTGATCGCCGACGAAGTGCGCGTCTTGGCCAGCCACACGCCACAAAGCACAGCGCAAATCCGGGTATGATCGACTGCCTGCAGACAGGCACCGAATACACACGGATGCGATGCGCCGTTCCAGCGACGCCGGTCATGCCGCTGGGCGGACGAGTCAGGCCAGCGCCGCTCGACCCCGCCAACCCGGCGACGACCCGGGTACTCTGCTGCGCCAATTTCGCATTCAGCTGGCTGTGTTCTTTCCGGAATGACCTGACCCATGCAGCTCAAACACAAGATAGTCGCACTCAGCGTGCTGCCGTTGCTGCTGGCCGTGGCGGTGGTCTGTGTTCTGGTGTTCTTCCAGAACCAGCGCCTGGGCGAGCAACAGGCGCGCCTGATCGAAGACAGCATCCTGGCGAGCAAGCGCGTCGAGCTCAAACACTATGTCGAGATGGCCCTGAGCATCATTTCGCCGCTGTACGAAAGCGGCCGCGACGATGCCGAGATCAAACAGCAGGTGTTGGGGGTGCTGGCCAGAATCAGCTTCGGCAGCGACGGCTACTTCTTCGTTTACGAGAGCAACGGGCGCAACCTGATGCATCCGCGTCAGGGCGAGCTGGTCGGGCAGGACCTCTGGAACATGACCGACCCGCGCGGCCTACTGGTCATTCAGGCCCTGATGCAGAGCGCGCAGAGCGGCGACGGCTTCCAGCTTTACGCCTGGCAGAAACCGTCCACCGGCGAGGTGACCGACAAGCTGGCCTACGTGGTCATGCTCGAGCGCTGGGGCTGGATGCTCGGCACCGGCATCTATCTGGAAGACGTCGACCAGGCGATTGCCCAGGTGCACGACGAGGCCAGCAACGGCATCCATGCCACCATGCTGGCGATTGCCGGCGTGGCCTTGGTCGCCGTGCTGCTGGTGTTCGCCGGCGGCCTGGCGCTGAACCTCAGCGAGCATCGCCTGGCGGATCGCAAGCTGCAGTTGCTCACCCAACGCATCGTCAGCCTGCAGGAAGAGGAGCGCTCGCGGGTCTCGCGCGAGCTGCACGACGGCATCAGCCAGCTGCTCGCTTCCATCAAGTTCCAGTTCGAGCTGGCCAGCCTGGAGCTGGCCTCGGGCAATGAGCAGGGTCTGGACACGCTGCACAAGGGCACCGAGCGGCTCGCGGGTGCCATCGGCGAAGTGCGACGGATTTCCCACGACCTGCACCCCTCGCTGCTCGACACCCTCGGCCTGCCCGCCGCGATTGCTCAGCTGGTCGCCGAATTCGAGCAACGCAGCGGCCTGCTGATCGACTACAAGAACGACCTGGGCGATACACTGCTCAACGATGGGATGGCGGTTGCGCTGTTCAGGATCCTGCAGGAAGCCCTGACCAATATCGAGCGCCACGCGCAGGCGAACACCGTTGCCATCAGCCTCGACGGCCGGGCGCGACGGGTGCGTTTGCGGGTTCGCGACGACGGTGTCGGTTTCAGCTCCCGGCATTTCGACACCCTGACTGGCGGTATCGGCTTGCGCAACATCCGCCAGCGTGTCGAACATTTTGGCGGGCGCTTCGCCCTGACCTCGCAACCCGGCCACACGGAGCTGATGGTGACGCTGCCACTACCGACACCCTAGCTCTCGACTGAAACGACCAAAACAACAAGAGCGCGCATCCATGACCGCTGCCACCATACGAATTGCCCTGATAGACGACCACGCTCTGGTGCGCGAAGGTATTCGCGCGCTGCTCGAGGTGCTGCCTCATTTCCAGGTCGTCGGCGAGGCCGGCAGTGGCGCCGAGGCGTTCGACCTGCTGCAGCGCACCCCAGTCGACATCCTGCTGATGGATGTGGGCCTGCGCGACATCAACGGGCTGGAACTGACCCGCCAGCTGCGCGAGCGCTACCCCGCCATAAAGGTGTTGATGCTGAGCATGTACGACAATCAGGAGTACGTGAGCAGCTCGCTGGCGGTGGGCGCCAGCGGCTACGTTCTGAAGGAAGCGCCTTCCCGGGAAATCGTCGCGGCTATCGAAGCCATTGCAGCCGGCGGCAGCTTCTACAGCGGCGATATCGCGCGCAAGCTGGTCAAGCCGGCCCCCAGCGAAGACGAACTGACGCCGCGCGAACGCGAGGTGCTGCTGATGCTCGCCCAGGGTCTGAACAACAAGGTCATGGCCCGCACCCTGCAGATCAGCGTGCGCACCGTGGAAACCCATCGCCTGAGCATCAGGCGCAAACTGGCTATCGACAAGCCGGCAGACCTGCTCAAGCATGCCCTGGCCCATGGCTGGGTACCCTACGACTAGCAGGCCGTCAGGTGGATAGAGCCCTGCAGCCCCCAAGCGCCGGAATGCGGCAGTCGACGGCGAGTAGCCTCAGCTTCAGCGGCGTGCCGGTACCGGGCGGGTACGGCCGCTGCCGTCGATGGCGACGAAGACGAACACCGCCTCGGTGACCTTGCGCCATTCGTTGGACAACGGATCGTCGCTCCACACCTCGACCATCATCTGGATCGAGCTGCGCCCCACTTCCAGGGCCTGGGTGTAGAAGGACAACTGCGCACCCACCGCCACCGGCACCAGAAAGGCCATGCGATCGATGGCCACGGTCGCTACGCGGCCCCCCGCGACCTTGCTCGCCATGGCGGTACCGGCGAGGTCCATCTGCGAAACCAGCCAGCCACCGTAGATATCACCGAAACCATTGGTCTCGCGCGGCAGCGCAGTGATCTGCAGGGCGAGGTCACCCTGAGGGATCGGATCTTCCTGTTCGTAGTCG
This sequence comes from Pseudomonas sp. GD04158, assembly GCF_029834875.1. NCBI lineage: Bacteria > Pseudomonadati > Pseudomonadota > Gammaproteobacteria > Pseudomonadales > Pseudomonadaceae > Pseudomonas > Pseudomonas sp. GD04158. The sequence continues at coordinate 17,583 of NZ_JAODYT010000016.1, forward strand.
TTCATCGGCTCGAGACTCGCGGCGCGGTTGTTGTTCTGAGGCGCGGAACCCGCATGGCACACGGGCGCAGCGAGTATACCGACTGAGCGGTCGGCGGGCGACCACATCAACGGCCCCCGGCGCCTGGCCGTCGGGCAAAACGCACGACCGGCAAACGCCCGTTCGGGCAGGATGCCCGTCACCGGTCACCCCAGCCAATATTCAAGTCACTGATTTTAAAAGGATTTACTTCCAGCAAAAGACTGGCACGGGCGCTGCAATGCTTTGGTTGAGTGATCGGTGATGCACCGGTCACGAGGTTGGAAAAGGAAGGGGCGGACATGCCATTCGCCCCAATGCGACAGGAGAACCGCCATGTGGATAGTCGCTTTGGTGCTGGCAGCCTTGCTGCTACTGCTGAGTCTGATCCTCGCCAGCGTCCTGCTGGTTGGCCAGACCCTGTGCGCCAGCCGCAACACCACCGCCGAGCTGGACCTGCCCGAGGGCAGCCCGCGCCAGCCGGCCATCCCGAGCAACCCGCAACACCCCTGGCCCGCCTGGGCCGCTACCCATTGAACCACCGAGGAGAAACGCCATGCTGAGTTGGGCACTTACTTTTCTGATCATCGCCATCATCGCTGCCGTACTGGGCTTCGGTGGTATCGCCGGCACCGCCGCAGGTATCGCCAAGATCCTGTTCGTGGTGTTCCTGGTGCTGTTCATCATCTCGTTCATCATGGGCCGTCGCCCCCGCATGTAAGGAGACGTCGATGCAGTTGATGCACGCCATTGCCGCCGCCCTGTTGATGGGTGGCGCCCTGGCGGCCCAGGCCGCCGATCGAGATGCCGCCTTCCACCCGGGCGAGCTGCTGACCAGCAACGCCGAATACCGCGAGGCCTGGCAGGGTCTGGTCAAGAACGAGGAACGCCTGCCGGACTGGCTGATCAACCTCAGCGGCCTGTCGACGCCGATGCAGGCCGTGGAAGCCGACAGTGACCGCTATCTGGTGGGCCAGGTGTGCGAAGCGCACAACTGCTTCAGCCAGCGCGCGTACATCGCCTTCGAATGGCAGGACGACGATGCCTATGCGCTCTACGTCCAGGTGCCCGAAGGCCTGCCGGAAGATCGCGCCCCCAGCGAGCACGCCAGCCTGCGCTGGCTGGGCGAGCCCAGCGAGGAAATCCAGCAGATGCTGATGGAGCAGCTGCGCAACGACCCCAACTGGTATTGAGTGACGGCTCATTGCCGGCGGTCCCCTACAACCTCGTCGGCACGCTATCATCCCCCGCCATAACGGCATGCCCTCCCTATCCGGCGCCTGGCGCCACCTTCTCCTGAGGGAGAAGGGCAGCAAGGAAGGCGTCGCTTCGCGACTTCGAGCTAAGGGGGATCGCAATGCTCAACGGCCTTTGGCTGAGTTTTTTCCTGCTGGGTGCGATCGCCGCCCTGGCCCGCTGGCTGATCGGTGGCGACGCCACCGTGTTCGGCGCCATGGTCGAGAGCCTGTTCGCCATGGCCAAGCTCTCGGTGGAGCTGATGGTGGTGCTGTTCGGCACGCTGACGCTGTGGCTCGGCCTGCTGCGCATCGCCGAGAAGGCTGGTCTGGTGGATCTGCTGGCGCGCCTGCTGGGCCCGCTGTTCGCCCGCTTGATGCCGGAAGTGCCGCGCGGCCACCCGGCGCTGGGACTGATCAGCATGAACTTCGCCGCCAATGGCCTGGGCCTGGACAACGCCGCCACGCCCATCGGCCTGAAAGCCATGCGCGCCCTGCAGGATCTCAACCCCAGCGCCACCACCGCGAGCAATGCGCAGATCCTGTTTCTGGTGCTCAACACCTCGTCGCTGACCCTGCTGCCGGTATCGATCTTCATGTACCGCGTGCAGCAGGGCGCGGAAGACCCGACCCTGGTCTTCCTGCCGATCCTGCTCGCCACCAGCGCCTCGACGCTGGCCGGGCTGCTGGCCGTGGCCCTGGTGCAACGCCTGCGCCTGTGGGACCCGGTGGTGCTGGCCTACCTGATCCCCACCGCCTTGCTGCTGGGCGGCTTCATGGCATTGCTGGCCGGCATGAGCGCCACCGCGCTGGCGGCGCTGTCCTCGCTGCTCGGCAACCTCACCCTGTTCGGCCTGATCATGCTGTTCCTGCTGGTCGGCGCCCTGCGCCGGGTGGCGGTGTACGAAAGTTTCATCGAAGGCGCCAAGGACGGCTTCGACGTGGCCAAGAGCCTGCTGCCGTATCTGGTGGCCATGCTCTGCGCCATCGGCGTGCTGCGTGCCTCCGGCGCCCTGGATTTCGGCCTCGACGGCATCCGCTGGCTGGTCGAGGCGCTGGGCTGGGATACCCGTTTCGTCGACGCCCTGCCGACCGCGCTGATGAAGCCCTTCTCCGGTGGCGCCGCGCGCGCCATGCTGATCGAGACCATGGAGAATTTCGGCGTCGACAGCTTCCCCGCCCTGATCGCCGCCACCGTGCAGGGCAGCACCGAAACCACCTTCTACGTGCTGGCGGTATATTTCGGCGCCGTCGGCCTGCAGCGCGCCCGTCACGCCGTGGGCTGCGCGCTGGTGGCCGATGCGGCTGGGATTATTGCCGCCATCGGCGTGTGCTACTGGTTCTTCGGCTAGACGGTCTACCGCCTCCGGCCGGGCTTCTGGGGTGTCCGAGGCCGCCGAGGTCGTGGCGATGCCCTCCGATCCGTAAACGAGTGGTGCGCACGGCGCACCCTACGGGGCGGTGGACGTCTTCGTCATCGGCGTGTGGTTGAGGGCGGGCGGTCGTCGGGTGCGCCGCGCGCACCGCTCTTACAGGCATTCCCAACCATGGCCAACCCGGCCGCGAGACGGGAACGATTGGTGCGCGGCGGCGGCTATTCGTCGAAACCGAGCGTCCTGCCAGCCCAGGTCAGCAGCGGATCGTCGTGCTTGTACTGACGCAGGGCGAGCAGCTTGGGCGCGACGAAGGCCTCGAAATCCTCGGCACGCTCGAAGTAGACGCCGGTGAAGATGGTGAACATCGACTTGTTGCCGACCGTGGCATAGAACAGGTTGCCCACTGGCTCGCCGTCCTGGGTCAGCAGCTTGAGGCTGGCGCGCGCGGCCAGCTTGGTTTGCAGCGGCAGCTCCTGCTCGACCAGACCGCTGCCGCGCAGGCCGAACGAGGCGCCGAAGGTTTCCGCGTAGCTGGTCATCAGTGCGTCGCTGGCACGCGGATAGAGCGAAACGCCGCTGTAGAGATAGAACCAGTCGCTGCCTTCGCTCTCGAAGCTGAGGTCGATGCTGCGCGCCGCATAGGTCACCAGCTTCTCGTAGCGACCGCCATCCGGCGCATCGTAGGCGGAGAAATCCTCCCCGCTGAGCAGCAGACGGCGCTCTTCGACCAGCGGCGTTTCGCTTTCGATGCAGCCGCCCAGCGCCAGCGCGGCCAGCAACATCAGCATTGATCTGAACATGACATTCCTCCCTGAACATGCGCCCTCAGCTTGCCCGAATCGCACCCTGCTCGCCAGCGGCCGCCCTGCGGGCTGTGCACGGCGCCACACCACTGGTCGGCTTGGCACGCATCATCATGGCCAATGGCCATTTTCGCCACTACCTGGCGGCGCGCTCCGGCCTAGACTGGCAAAAGGCTTTCAACAACAACTACGAGGCCTGCTCAGCGCGCTCAGCAAGCCCCGGCGCGCTTGCCGCAATCGACCAGGCCAGGCGGCCGCCAAGCGCCGCGGGGAGACAGCCATGCGCGTTCTGATCACCGGCGCAGCCGGCTTCATCGGCCACCAACTGCTCGACGAACTGGCCATTCAGCATCCGCAATGGACGCTGATCGCCGCCGATATCCGCGCGCTCGACAGTCGCGGGCTGAAAGCCAACGTCGAGCCGGTGTTGCTGGACATGGGCCGCCCCGCGCAGGTGCGGGCCTGCGTTGCCGGCTGGAAGCCGGACGCCATCGTCCACCTGGCCACCGTGATACGGCCACCGCGCGACATGAGCGAAGCACACCTGCACGCCATCGAAGTGGGCGGCACCCAGTGCCTGGTGGACAGCGCCATCGCCAACGGCGTGCGCCAGCTGATCGTCACCAGTTCCGGCGCCGCCTATGGCTACGCCCCCGAGAATGCCGAGTGGATAGACGAGAATCAGCCGCTGCGTGGGCACCCGCATTTCGTCTACGCCAGGCACAAGCTGGAGATCGAGCAGCTGTTGGCGCGCAGCCGGGCCCAGCATCCGCAGCTGCGTCAGCTGATCCTGCGTCCCGGCACCATTCTCGGCCGCCGTCTGAACAACCCGATCAGCGACCTGTTCAAGAAACGCGCCGTGCTCGGCGTCCGCGGTCATGACAGCCGCTTCGTGTTCATCTGGGAGCAGGACGTGGTCGGCATCATCCGCCAGGGGCTGGAGACCGCTCGCGAAGGCATCTACAACCTGGCCGGCGATGGCGCCCTGAGCCTGGCGGAGATCGCCGAGATTCTCGGCAAACCCTACCGGCCCGTGCCGGCCACGCTGCTGGCCGCTGCGCTGCGCCTGCTCAAGCCGCTGGGGCTGAGCCAGTACGGCCCGGAGCAACTGGACTTTCTGCGCTACCGGCCGGTGCTGGCCAACCAGCGGTTGAAGGAGGAGTTCGGCTATCAGCCGCGCTACACCAGCCGCGAAGCCTTTCTCGCCTTCCTCAACGCACAGGGCATCAGCTACCGCTCAGGCGAAAGCCGACCTTGAGGGTGACCTGGTAGTGACCCACCTTGCCGTCCTCGATATGGCCACGGGTTTCCACCACCTCGAACCAGTCCATGTTGCGTACGCTCTTGGCGCACTCACTCAGGGCGTTCTCGATGGCGTCCTCGATGCTGGTTCGCGATGAACCAACGATTTCGATCTTCTTGTAGGTGTGGTGATCGGTCATGCTGTTCTCCTCAGCTGGATGAACCTCTGGTAGGCAATGGAAACCACCTACCGTTCACGCTAGCCAAGCTGAGGAAAAGAACAAGCGAGGCGGCCGGCTCAGAACTGCAGCTCGGCCCTCAGCGCAGCGATCTTGGTCTGCATGTCGGCGGTCAGTTCGGCGGGGTTCAGGCGGGCCACGATGCCCTGCAGGATGCGCTTCTCGTTGGCATCGACCACGCCGTCGCGGCGGGCGATGTCGACCAGGCTTTCGAGCTCGTGAACCAGCAGCTTGCCGTCGTCGGCGAAGCATTTGATGGAGCGGAAGGCCATCTCCAGATAATCACGACTTTCTTTCATGCTGATTGCTCCCTGTCATGGTCCGGGCGCTGGATGCGGCCGGTCGCGCCACGCTATACCGGCGACCGAGGCGCAGCAAGTCCGTTCAGCTCCGCGGCCAGCCAGCCGGCCAGGCGCTCGGCACGCAGGTCATGCCCTCGTCCCGGCACCCACAGGGCCAGTTTTGCCCCTGTCTCGACGAAGCCCCAGGGCGCCAGCAGACGCCCGGCGGCCAGATCGTCCGCCACCAGCTGCTGCGGCGCGATGGCCACGCCAAGCCCTGCGGCGGCAGCCTCCAGCAGGTAGTAGAGATGTTCGAAGCCCTGCCCCTGCTGCAGGCGGGCCGGCTCCAGCCCCTGCGCCAGCGCCCATTGCGGCCAGGCCTGGGGCCGCGACACGGTATGCAGCAGCGGCTCGCCGAGCAGCGCGGCGGCGGGCGCACCCCGCAGAGCCTCATACCCGGCATAGCGCGGGCTGAGCACCGGCCCGATGCGCTCGGTGTCCAGTTCATGCACCTGTACATCCGCCGGCCAGGGCGGCGTGGCGAAACACAGTGTGGCGTCCACACCGGGCCGGCGCGGGTCCAGCTCGCCCTCGCTGGCCGACAGCTGCAGACGCAACTCGGGCAGATCGCGGTTCAGGCGATCCAGGCGGGGAATGAACCAGCGCGCCAGCAGGCTGCCGGGACAGCCAAGCACGAAGGGGGCGCCTTCCTGGCGTTGGCGGATCTCGGCGCAGACCCCACGCAGACGCTCGAAGGCATCGCCCGCCGCATCGCGCAGGCGCACCCCGGCCTCGGTGAGTTTCACGCCGCGGCCGTCCTTGTCGAACAGGCTGACGCCAAGCTGCTCCTCCAGCACGCGGATCTGGCGGCTGATCGCGCCGTGGGTGACGTGCAGCTCCTCGCCGGCGCGGCTGACGCTTTGCAGGCGGGCGGCCGCTTCGAAGGCGCGCAGAGCATTGAGTGGGGGCAGATCGCGGCTCATGGGAGAGGTGATTTTTCCTGACGAGTCAGGGGCATCTAATCATGTTCCCGGCGGGCCGCCAACCTGGCAGCTGCTTACTGCCGCTGCAAACGGTGGTCGATGCCGCTGGTTTCCACCTCCGGGTCGTCCCCTTGCCAGGTGACCTGCTGATCAGTTCCATTGACCTCCAGCCGCACTGGCCCTTGTAGATCGAGCGTGAGTACGTTGCCGCCGCCATAGAGCACGACCTGTGCGGGCTGCTGGCCGTCGCCGTGCACCAGGGCCGTGATCTGGTGATCGGCACCGTCCACATCCAGGCCACCGAGCCGTCCGGCCTGTATCTGATTCGTCGCACCGGTCACTTCCAGGCCGGCGGCCTTGTCCAGGCTGATCACATGTTTCGAACCGTGCACCTCGACGCGGCCACAGTCGCCACTCAAACGGAAGTGGTTGTCGGCGCCGCTGATGCTGACGTCCTGCCCCTTGCACGCAACATCGCGTGAGTTGCCAATACCGTGGAGTTCCAGTGTCGCAGCCTGAGCCGTCGTCGCCAGCGCCGCGCAGATCACGCTTACCGCCATTACCTTATGCATTCGTATCTCTCCCTGTGGGGCGACGCCACGCCGCCTGCGGCTGGGACAGATTGGGCAGCGCCAAGTTCTGCCCAGTAGTCGACCGCGTGTGGCGCATCACACCGGCGCGCCTTTCGATACGTGAGTTTTACTGACCAATAAGCTCAATCAAATCGCTTTTCGCCGCGTTTCATGGGGCTAGAATGGGCCCATCTCTCACTCGCCCTGCCAGCCATTGGCTGTCGACAAGGAGCACGCCATGACCTCATTTCGCACCGGCCCCGACGCTCGCGGCCTGTTCGGCCGCTTCGGCGGTCAGTTCGTCGCCGAAACCCTGATGCCGCTGATCAACTCGCTGGCCGCCGAATACGAAAAGGCCAAGAGCGATCCGGCCTTCCTCGAAGAACTGGCCTACTTCCAGCGCGACTACATCGGTCGCGCCAGCCCGCTGTATTTCGCCGAGCGCCTGAGCGAGCACTTTGGCGGGGCGAAGATCTACCTCAAGCGCGAAGACCTGAACCACACCGGCGCGCACAAGATCAACAACTGCATCGGCCAGATCCTCCTGGCCAAGCGCATGGGCAAGCAGCGCATCATCGCCGAGACCGGCGCCGGCATGCACGGCGTGGCCACCGCCACCGTGGCCGCGCGCTTCGGCATGCAGTGCGTGGTGTACATGGGCACCACCGACATCGACCGCCAGCAGGCCAACGTCTTTCGCATGAAGCTGCTCGGCGCCGAGGTAATTCCGGTCACCGCCGGCACCGGCACCCTCAAGGACGCCATGAACGAGGCCCTGCGCGACTGGGTGACCAACGTCCACAACACCTTCTACCTGATCGGCACCGCCGCCGGCCCGCACCCGTACCCGGCCATGGTCCGCGACTTCCAGTCGGTGATCGGCAACGAAGTGCGTGAGCAGATCCTGGCGAAGGAAGGGCGTCTGCCCGACTCGCTGGTGGCCTGCATCGGCGGCGGCTCCAACGCCATCGGCCTGTTCCACCCCTTCCTCGATGATGAAGGCGTGCAGATCGTCGGCGTCGAGGCGGCCGGCCATGGCATCGACACCGGCAAGCATGCGGCGAGCATGGCCGGCGGCGCGCCGGGCGTGCTGCACGGCAACCGCACCTTCCTGCTGCAGGACGACGACGGCCAGATCACCGATGCCCACTCGATTTCCGCCGGCCTCGACTACCCCGGCGTCGGCCCGGAACACGCCTGGTTGCACGAGATCAAGCGCGTCGAATACGTGCCGATCAGCGATGACGAAGCCCTCGACGCCTTCCACCACTGCTGCCGCCTGGAAGGCATCATCCCGGCCCTGGAAAGCGCTCATGCGCTGGCCGAAGCCTTCAAACGTGCGCCGAAGCTGCCCAGGGATCACCTGATGGTGATCAACCTGTCCGGTCGTGGCGACAAGGACATGCAGACCGTGATGCACCACATGCAGGACAACCAGGAGAAACACGCATGAGCCGCCTGCAGAACCGTTTCGCCGAACTGAAAGCGGAAAACCGCGCCGCGCTGGTGACCTTCGTCACCGCCGGTGATCCCGACTACGCCACCTCACTGAGCATTCTCAAGGGCCTGCCGGAGGCCGGCGCCGACGTGATCGAGCTGGGCATGCCCTTCACCGACCCGATGGCCGACGGCCCGGCCATCCAGCTCGCCAACATCCGCGCGCTGGCCGGCAAGCAGGGCATGCATCAGACGCTGCAGATGGTTCGCGAATTCCGCGCCGGCAACCAGAGCACGCCGCTGGTGCTGATGGGCTACTACAACCCGATCTTCGTCTACGGCGTCGAGCGCTTCATCAGCGACGCCAAAGAGGCCGGCGTCGATGGCCTGATCGTGGTCGACCTGCCGCCAGAGCACAACGACGAGCTGTGCGAACCGGCGCAGAGCGCAGGTCTGGACTTCATCCGCCTGACCACCCCGACCACCGACGACGACCGCCTGCCCACCGTGCTGGCCGGCAGCTCCGGATTCGTCTACTACGTGTCGGTGGCCGGTGTCACCGGCGCCGGTGCGGCGACCCTGGATCATGTCGAGCAAGCCGTGGCGCGCCTGCGTCGCCACACCGACCTGCCCGTTTGCATCGGCTTCGGCATCCGCACCCCGGAGCACGCCGCCGAAGTGGCCAAGCGCGCCGAGGGCGCGGTGGTCGGCTCGGCGCTGATCGACAAGATCGCCGAGGCGAAAAGCCCGCAGCAGGCCATCGACGGCGTGCTCGGCCTGTGTCGCGAACTGGCCGAAGGGGTACGCAGCGCGCGCCGCTGATCGCCCACCGCGGCAAGAGAAACCGCTGCACCTGGCGACAGGGCAGCGGTTTTTCGTTGGCGCAGCGGCTGCGCCAAGCCATCACTGCTCGCGCATCAGAATGTAATCGAAGCGTTTCTGGCCGATGAAAAAGCTGTAGCGAATCTTGCCCGCTTCAGCCTGTGGCGACAGGATCGAGCGATGTTGGGATTTGTGGAACGGATGACTGAACAGCCTCGGTTGATCCGAGTAGGCAAAGCTCTGGTAATGCAGCTCGTCGCCCTGCCAGTTCATGTCATTGAAGAGGTAATGCCAGTTCTTGTCACTGGCGTGATGCAGCTTGGCACGACCGGATGAATCTTTGATCACCTCGAATTGCAACTCTTCCTTTTCGTTTACCCAACGCCCCATGTAGCGCTCGATATCGGCGTGTGCCGGTATGTACGGAGCCGCGACGAAGTCGCTTGCCTTGAACGCTGACTGCTTACTTTCATCGACCTGCGGTTCGACGTAGAGCGCGCACAGCGGCGCGACCTCGTTGCGCTTGAGGTAGGAAAAATTCAGCTCGAAGCCCGCCACCTGCATACCGAGCTTCATGCTGTTCGGCTGAAGGTCCAGCACTTGAAGGTCGAAGGCGCGCTGAGGCGAGGAGACATGAATGGTCCGGCCGTTCTCGCTGAAACGGTAGTCCGACTCTTCGATAACGCGCTTGTCAGGCTCGGCGCAGTTGAAGGAGTGCAGCAGAACCTTGCCGTCGGCGCGGTATTCGGCAACGTTGGCAATACCGTTACGCAGCGGCAGCATCGCCCAGATGCCGACCAGCCGTTGGTCGTTCTCGGCCGCAGAGGGTGCCTGCTCCTGCTGCACGGCCTGATTGGAGCAAGCGCCGAGCAGCAGGCCGGCCAGCGACACGAACAAAAGTCTTTTCACGGATATCTCCCTATATATGACACTCCGGCGCTTCGGATTGGCCCGAGAGCGGTTGGCGAAGCCGGCGAATTTTGCCTGTTCATCCGCGCCAGCGCGCTCGTGGAGTTCGCAGAAAACAGCGATGGCACCCGTTCTTTTTCATACGTGCCAGCCAAAGCGTGACACTGCACAGAAGGTCCTACTCGCCAGCCCCAGCCCGCTTGAGCAACTGCTTGCAACGCTCGGACAGGTGCACCACGCGCAGGTGCTTGCCGGCGCGTTCGTAGCGCTCGCGCAGGGTCTTCAGCGCGGCGATGGCCGAGTAGTCGACGAAGCTCAGGTGGCGGCAGTCCAGGGTCACCTGCCGCGGGTCGTCGGCCGGCTCGAACTGCGCCAGGAAGGTGGTGCAGGAGGCGAAGAACAGTGTGCCATGCACGCGGTACAGCTTGCTGCCGTCGGCCTGCATATCGCTGTCGGCATAGAGTTCGCGGGCATGCTGCCAGGCGAAGTTGAGCGCGGCGATGACGATGCCGCAGAGCACGGCGGTGGCCAGGTCGGTGGCCACGGTGATGGCGGTCACGGCGACTATCACCAGCACGTCGTTGGCCGGCACCTTGCCGGCCACGCGCAGCGAACCCCAGGCAAAGGTCTGCTGCGCCACCACGAACATCACACCCACCAGTGCTGCCAGGGGGATGCGTTCGATCAGCGGCGAGAGGAACAGCACGAAGAGCAGGATCATCACCCCGGCGACAACGCCGGAGACCCGACCACGCCCGCCCGAGCTGAGGTTGATCACGGTCTGGCCGATCATCGCGCAGCCGCCCATACCGCCAAACGCGCCGGACACCATGTTGGCCGCACCGAGCGCTACGCATTCGCGATCCGGATGGCCACGGGTGGCGGTGATCTCGTCGGTGAGGTTCAGCGTCAGCAGGGTTTCCAGCAGGCCGACCAGGGCCATCAGCACCGCATAGGGAGCGATGATGGCGAGGGTTTCCAGGTTCCAGGGAATGTCCGGCAGCATCAGGCTCGGCAGCCCGCCGGCGATCTGCGCCATATCGCCAAGGGTGTGGGTCGGCAGCTCCAGCAGGTAGACCAGCGCGCCGATGCCGAGGATCGCTACCAGGGCCGGCGGCACCGCACGGGTCAGGCGTGGCAGCAGGTAGACGATGACCATGGTCAGCGCCACCAGACCGAGCATCAGGTACAGCGCCTTGCCCTGCAGCCAGTGGCCGTCGTGCTGGAAATGCTCGAGCTGGGCCAGGGCAATGATGATGGCCAGGCCGTTGACGAAGCCCAGCATCACCGGATGTGGCACCATGCGGATCAGCTTGCCCAGACGCAACAGGCCGAACGCCAGCATGATCAGGCCGCCGAGCAGCACCGTGGCCAGCAGGTACTGCACACCGTGCTGCACCACCAGGGCGACGATCACCACCGCCATCGAGCCGGCTGCGCCTGAGATCATGCCCGGCCGGCCGCCGAACAGCGCGGTGAGGGTGCAGATGATGAAAGCGCCGTACAGCCCCATCAGCGGGTTGACCTGGGCCACCAGGGCGAATGCGATGCACTCGGGCACCAAAGCGAAGGACGAGGTCAGGCCGGCCAGCAGGTCGGCGCGCAAGCTTGCAGGTTTCATGAGCAGGTGCGGGTCGCTAGAAGGGCGCGCATGGTAACCCCCGAGTCCGCTAGCGGCCACCCGTCCTGCCCACTGGTTACTGACGAGCCCCTGCCGTAGGGTGGACAACGCTTTTTTGTCCACCATTGGACTCGTCAGGTGGTGGACGGGTGACGCGTCGTCCACCCTACGCATGATGACCACAACGAACAGGAGACCTCCCCATGAGCAAGAACCTGCTGATCACCGGTGCCAGCCGCGGCATCGGCCGCGCCACGGCCCTGCTGGCCGCCGCCGGTGGCTGGACGGTCGGGGTGAACTATCGCAGCGACCGCGCCGCCGCCGATGAGGTGGTGGCGCAGATTGAAGCCATGGGCGGCTCAGCCGTCGCCCTGCCTGGCGACGTGGCCAATGAGCAAGAGGTGCAGCGCCTGTTCGAGGCCATGGACAGGCTCGGCCCGCTGCACGGTCTGGTGGTCAATGCCGGCATCGTCGCGCCGCCCCTGCCGCTACTGGAGATGAGCGGCGAGCGCCTGCGGCGCATGTTCGACGTCAACGTGCTGGGCAGCTACCTGACCGCGCGCGAAGGCGCCCGGCGCATGGCGCGCAGCCGGGGCGGCGAGGGTGGCTCGATGGTGCTGGTGTCTTCGGTGGCCGCCAGCCTGGGCGCGCCGTTCGAATATGTCGACTACGCCGGCGCCAAGGGCGCCATGGACGTGCTGACCCGCGGCCTGGCCAAGGAGCTGGGCGGCGAGGGCGTACGGGTCAACGCCGTGCGGCCGGGGCTGATCGACACCGAGATCCACGCCAGCGGCGGCCAGCCAGATCGCGCCGAGCGCCTCGGCAAGGCCACCCCGCTGGGCCGCGCCGGCCGCGCGGAGGAGGTTGCCGAGGCCATCGTCTGGCTGCTCGATGACAAGGCCAGCTACACCACCGGTGCGCTGATCGATATTGCCGGCGGGCGTTGAGTACGTGCGCTCGGCTCAGGCCGTGGCCGGGCGCTGGGGCAGGGCGCGGACGATGGCGCTGAGCAGCATGCCGTACAGCGGTACGAAGAGCATCAGGCTGATGGCCAGCTTGATCACGTAGTCCACCGTGGCGATCTCCACCCAGTTGGCCGCCATGAACGGATCGTCGCTGCGCCAGAAGGCCACCGAGAAGAACAGGAAGGTATCGAGCAGGTTGCCGAAGATGGTCGAGGCCGTCGGCGCGATCCACCACTGGCGCATCTGGCGCAGGCGGTCGAACACCTGGATATCGAGCAACTGGCCGAAGGCGTAGGCCAGGAAGCTGGCCACGGCGATACGGAAGACGAACAGGTTGAAATCGCCCAGCGCCGCCAGGCCGCCGAAGGCCCCTTCATGGAACAGCACCGACACCACGTAGGAGGCGAGCAGCGCCGGCAGCATCACCCGGGCGATCACCACCCGCGCGGCATGCTTGCCGATCAGACGCACGGTGAGGTCGGTAGCCAGGAAGATGAACGGGAAGCTGAACGCACCCCAGGTGGTATGCCAGCCGAACAGGGTGATCGGCAGCTGCACCAGGTAGTTGCTGGCGATGATGATGAGGATATGGAAGGCGATCAGGCCGGCCAGCACGGGCCGACTGACCGACGCAGGAATCAGGGTCATGTCGATGTCCTTTTTCATGAAGTGGGGTGAGGGAACCCACTGCCGCAGCCGGCATGGCCACGAGCGGCGCGCATTCTAGCGCATTGTTGACCCGCGGGATAGGTTTTGTCGGAGTCACCCGGCTACGCTCGTCCGCTTCATCGTTCACACCTCGGGAACGACACGTTTGGCCAGCTGAAAATGACGTTGCCAGTAACCGTCATCGAGACGATCGATGCGTACGTTGCTGCCGCGGCGCGGGGCATGAATGAAGCGACCTTCACCCAGATAAATGGCCACGTGATCCACCGAGCTGCTGCGTAGACGGAAAAACAGCAGGTCGCCAGCCTGCAGCTCGTGACGGCCAATCGACGGTGCATCGAGGCGGGCCAGGGCTCGTGAGGTGCGCGGCAGGTCGAGATCCTCCAACGGCTTGAAGGCATACTGCACCAGACCGCTGCAGTCGAAGCCCTGCTTCGGGCTGGCGCCGCCCCAGCGATAGGGAATGCCGACCGCACCAAGGGCGCGCTTGACCACCTCGCGCGCCGGCTCCGCCCGGCTCACCGGTGCGCCCTGTACAGCCGAAGCACTGGGGGAGGTGTGAATACGGAATGTGGCGGACGCCTCGGCGCACATGCCGAACAAAAGGGCACCGCCCAGACAAAGTGACTTGCAGAACTTGTTCAAAACCCGCTGACCCTGGTCGTTGGCCGCTACCCGGAAGCCATCCCGAGGCAAGGCGTTACATCGAAGGAGGGGCATCCGGCCCGTCCCCGGGACGGACTGCCGAAACAGGCGCTGGGTTCACTTGGCTTCGCCAGCAGGCGACCAACGGACAGGTCCGCCCGGGCGCAGGTACAGCGAGCAGAGGGGAAGAATGGAGTGCGAGGGAGGCCACCGCAGGGCCGCTGCGTTGCAGCGCTTCAGACCTCGTCGAGAAAGCGCAGACCGGCCCCCTCGGTGTCCACACGCACCACCTCCATCTTCAACACCGGAGCGGGGAACGGCAGGTCCTGCACCTGGCCGGTCACTTCGGCACCGACGGTCAGGCTCGTCATGTCGGGGTGCTTCACATAGACACCGCTATCGGACAGGTCGCGGGTCTGTGCCACCAGCTCGCCGAAACTCGGGTGGCTGATCTTGATCCGGCACTTCATCGGGGTTCGTACCTGGTGACGCTGGTTCGACATGAGAACTCCAGGAGTGGAAAGGCGGTGCTGCCTTTAATAGCGCATTCCCGGGCCAAGGCCCAGCGGGTGGCGGAAAAAAGGCGCCATCAAGGCGCCTTGTCGATCTCGTCCCGCGGTCAGTACCACTTGGCCTCGCCGTCCGGACGCTTCTTGAAGCGCTTCATGCTCCACATGTACTGGCTCGGGTAGTTGCGTACGTAGCGCGACACCACTTCGCTCATCGCCGCCACGCCTTCTTCCACGTTCTCGCTGTACATGCCTTCGGGCGCCGCCTCGAGGATCACCTTGTAGCCGCTGCCATCGGGCAGGCGCAGCGCATGCAGGAATACACCCACCGCCTTGCCGCCGCTGAGCATGCCCGGGACAAACTTGCTGGTCAGCGCAGTGGTGCCGAGAAAGGGCACGAAAACGCCGGCGGAACGGCTCGGCTCCGGATCGGCCGGAATGCCCACGGCGCCGCCCTTGCGCACTTCCTTGATGACGCTGAGGATGCCTTCCTTGGTCGAGGGCGCCACGCGGTTGCCCATCTGCACGCGCTGCTGCTGCAGCAGCTCGTCGACGGCCTTGAGCTTGGGCGGACGGTAGAAAATGATCGGTTTACACTGGTTGCAGTAGAAGTGGTTGAGCACTTCCCAGTTGCCCAGGTGGCTGGTGATGCCCACCACGCCCTTGCCCGAGGCCAGCGCCTGCTGCAGCACCTCCAGGCCTTCCACTTCACGGATCAGCTTGAGCGATTTCTGCGCCGGCCAGATCCAGGCGCAGGCACTTTCGGTCAGGGTCTTGCCGATGTCCTTGAGGCTCTGCCCGACCAGACGATCCAGTTCGGCCTGGTTCAGCTCGGGAAAGCACTTGCTCAGGTTGATGCGCACCACGTCGCGCGAGCCGTTGGGCAACTTCCACATCAGCCAGCCGATGGCATTGCCCACCGCTTGCACGGCGCGCCAGGGCAGCAGGGCGAACAGACGGAGAAAGCCGACCACCAGCCGGCCTTTGAATGCTTCCACGAATGACTCCAGGGTTGCATGAAAAGCCGGCATTGTACCTGCCATGGTCAGATCACATAGCCCGGATGCGATCTATGGCCCCTGCCGCAGCCTTCAGGCAGTCGCCGCCGAACCGCTCAACTCGGGGTAACGGTCGCAGTCGGTGGTGTGGTCCATCACCATGCCCGTGGCCTGCATGAAGGCATAGCAGATGGTCGGGCCGACGAAGTTGAAGCCGGCCTTGCGCAACGCCTTGCTCATCGCCTCGGCCTCGGGCGTCACTGCCAGCATCTGGCTGCGGTCGCTGAAATGGTTGATCTTCGGCGCGCCGCCGACGAAGGACCAGAGCCAGCTCACCGGATCCTCCAGCTTCAGCCAGGCCTGGGCGTTCTGCCGCACGGCCTTGAGCTTGAGGCGGTTGCGGATGATGCCGGGCTCCTGCATCAGCGCCTCGATTTCCTCGTCGCTCAAACGCGCCAGGCGTTCGGGGTCGAAGCCATGCAGCACCTGGCGGTAGCGCTCGCGCTTCTTCAGCACGGTGATCCACGACAGCCCGGCCTGGGCGCCTTCGAGCAGCAGCATCTCGAACAGCTGGCGCGCATCGCGCTGCGGCACGCCCCATTCCTCGTCGTGGTAGGCCTGGTACAGCGGATCGTCGGTACACCAGAAGCAGCGGGGCATGGTCGGGGCCTCGGTCGGGATGAAGCGAAGACTATAACCAGGACTGGATATAAATACAGCTATTGGAATGGCAACATTCCCTGTAGGCGAATCTCTTCGCGATGCCGGGCGAATGGTTTGCCAAGCCATCGCCAATGGATTCGCTGCGCCCTCGGCCACGCTCTGTACCAGCCGCACCCTGCGGCCTGCGTCGAGTTTCGATATACTCCCCGGCTTTCCCTCGCAAGCCTCCACAGGTGATTTTTTCGTGAGCCAGAACAAGCCTGCCGTGCGCACCTTCCAGGACCTGATCCTGGCCCTGCAGAACTACTGGGCCGAGCAGGGCTGCGTGGTGCTGCAACCCTACGACATGGAAGTGGGCGCCGGCACCTTCCACACCGCCACCTTCCTGCGCGCCGTCGGCCCCGAGACCTGGAACGCCGCCTACGTGCAGCCGTCCCGCCGCCCGACCGACGGCCGCTACGGCGAAAACCCCAACCGCCTGCAGCACTATTACCAGTTCCAGGTGGTCTTGAAGCCCAACCCGGAGAACTTCCAGGAGCTGTACCTGGGTTCGCTGAAGGCCATCGGCCTCGACCCGGAAGTGCACGACATCCGCTTCGTCGAGGACAACTGGGAATCGCCCACACTCGGCGCCTGGGGCCTGGGCTGGGAAATCTGGCTCAACGGCATGGAAGTCACCCAGTTCACCTACTTCCAGCAGGTCGGTGGCATCGAGTGCTACCCGGTCACCGGCGAGATCACCTATGGCCTGGAGCGCCTGGCCATGTACCTGCAGGGCGTCGACTCGGTCTACGACCTGATCTGGACCGACGGCCCGTTCGGCACCGTGACCTACGGCGACGTGTTCCACCAGAACGAGGTGGAGCAGTCCACCTACAACTTCGAGCACGCCAACGTCGAGAAGCTGTTCGAGCTGTTCGATTTCTACGAGAGCGAAGCCAACCGCCTGATCGAGCTGGAGCTGCCGCTACCGACCTACGAAATGGTGCTCAAGGCCTCGCACACCTTCAACCTGCTCGACGCCCGCCGCGCCATTTCGGTGACCGCGCGCCAGCAGTACATCCTGCGCGTGCGCACCCTGGCCCGTGCGGTAGCGCAGAGCTACCTGCAGGCGCGCGCCAAGCTCGGCTTCCCCATGGCCACCCCCGAACTGCGTGACGAAGTACTGGCCAAGCTGGAGGCGCAAGCATGAGTGCGAAAGATTTCCTGGTCGAACTGGGCACCGAAGAGCTGCCACCGAAAGCCCTGAAGAGCCTCGGTGACGCTTTCCTCGCCGGTATCGAGAAAGGCCTCAAGGCCGCCGGCCTGAACTACGCCGCCAGCCGCGTATACGCCGCGCCGCGTCGCCTGGCCGTGCTGGTGGAACAGCTGGAAGAACAGCAGGCCGACCGCAGCATGAACCTCGACGGTCCGCCTATCCAGGCTGCCTTCGACGCCGACGGCAACCCGACCCAGGCCGCCCTGGGCTTTGCCCGCAAGTGCGGCGTGGACATCGCCGAGATCGACCGCAGCGGCGCGAAACTGCGTTTCGCCCAGCACATCCCCGGCCAGCCGGCAGTGAACCTGCTGCCGACCATCGTGCAGGACTCGCTGAACGACCTGCCGATTCCCAAGCGCATGCGCTGGGCCGCCCGTCGCGACGAGTTCGTGCGTCCGACCCAGTGGCTGGTGATGCTGTTCGGCGACGCCGTGGTCGACTGCGAGATCCTCGCGCAGAAGGCCGGTCGCGTCTCCCGCGGCCACCGCTTCCACGCCAACCGCGAGGTGCGCATCAGCAGCCCGGCCAGCTATGCCGAAGACCTGCGCAGCGCCTATGTGCTGGCCGACTTCGCCGAGCGCCGCGAGATCATCAGCCGCCGCGTCGACGAGCTGGCCGCCGCCGAGCAGGGCACGGCCATCGTGCCGCCGGCGCTGCTGGACGAAGTCACCGCCCTGGTGGAATGGCCGGTGCCGCTGGTCTGCTCGTTCGAGGAACGCTTCCTCGAAGTGCCGCAGGAGGCGCTGATCAGCACCATGCAGGACAACCAGAAGTACTTCTGCCTGCTCGATGCGGGCGGCAAGCTGCTGCCGCGCTTTATCACCGTGGCAAACATCGAAAGCAAGGACCCGGCGCAGATCGTCTCGGGCAACGAGAAAGTCGTGCGTCCGCGCCTGACCGACGCCGAGTTCTTCTTCAAGCAGGACAAGAAGCAGAAGCTCGAAGGCTTCAACCAGCGCCTGGCCAACGTGGTGTTCCAGGCCCAGCTCGGCTCGGTGTTCGACAAGGCCCAGCGGGTATCGGCGCTGGCCGGTTTCATCGCCCGCGAAGTCGGCGGCGACGAGGCGCGCGCCGCCCGTGCCGGCCTGCTGTCCAAGTGCGACCTGGCCACCGAGATGGTCGGCGAATTTCCCGAGATGCAGGGCATCGCCGGCTACTACTACGCGCTCAACGACGGTGAGCCGCAGGACGTCGCCCTGGCCCTGAACGAGCAGTACATGCCGCGCGGTGCCGGCGCCGAACTGCCGAGCACTCTGACCGGTGCCGCCGTGGCCGTGGCCGACAAGCTCGACACCCTGGTCGGCATCTTCGGCATCGGCATGCTGCCGACCGGCTCGAAGGACCCCTACGCCCTGCGTCGCGCCGCCCTCGGCGTGCTGCGCATCCTGATCGAGAAGGGCCTGGATCTGGACCTGGCCGCCGCGGTCGACTTCGCCGTCGCCCAGTACGCCGGCAAGGTCAAGAGCGACGGCCTGGCTGCCCAGGTGCTGGAGTTCATCTTCGACCGCCTGCGTGCACGCTACGAAGACGAGGGTATCGAAATAGCCGTGTATCAGGCGGTGCGCGCGGTCAACCCGACCTCGCCGCTGGACTTCGACCAGCGCGTGCAGGCCGTGCAGGCCTTCCGCAAGCTGCCGCAGGCCGAGGCCCTGGCCGCTGCCAACAAGCGCGTGTCGAACCTGCTGAGCAAGGCCGAAGGTGGCGTCGCCGCCCAGGTCGAGGCGCACTACTTCGACAACCCCAGCGAGTTCGCCCTGCACGCCGCCATCCAGCAGGCCGACCAGGCCGTACAGCCGCTGGCCGCCGCCCGCCAGTACAACGAGGCCCTGGCCAAGCTGGCCAGCCTGCGCGAGCCGGTGGACGCCTTCTTCGAGGCGGTGCTGGTCAACGCCGAGGATGCACGCGTGCGCGCCAACCGTTACGCCCTGCTGGCCCGTCTGCGCGGGCTGTTCCTCGGCGTGGCGGATATCTCGGTACTGGGCTGACGCCAGGCGCTGGCCGCGGCAGTTGTCGCGGCCAGCGTCGGTTTCCATTTCTGCTTCTGGCGTGGCTGCATGAAATTGCTGATCCTCGACCGCGACGGTGTCATCAACGAAGACTCCGACGCCTATATCAAGACGCTCGACGAGTGGATTCCGATTCCCTCGTCGATCACCGCCATCGCGCGCCTGTCGCAAGCGGGCTGGACGGTGGCCGTGGCCACCAACCAGTCCGGCATCGCCCGTGGCTATTACGACCTGGCGACCCTGGAGTCGATGCACGCGCGCCTGCGCGAACTGGTGGGCGAGCAGGGCGGCGAAGTCGGGCTGATCGTCTACTGCCCCCACGGGCCGGACGATGGCTGCGAGTGCCGCAAGCCCAAGGCGGGCATGCTCCGGCAGATTGCCGCGCACTACGGCACGGATCTGGCAGGAATCTGGTTCGTCGGCGACAGCAGCGGTGACCTGCAGGCCGCACTGGCCGTCGATTGTCAGCCCGTTCTGGTAAAGACTGGCAAGGGCGAACGTACCCTGGCCAAGCCGTTACCGCCGGGAACTCTGGTATTCGATGATCTGGCGGCGGTCGCCGATCAACTGCTCTCATAAGGTGCATGGCTTCATGGCGATATTGCAGGCTCTCAGAATCACGCTTTTCTACCTGCTGCTGTCGTCCAGTTCGTTCTTCTGGTGCCTGATCAGCCTGGTGGTCGCACCCTTCTTGCCGTTCCGCCAACGCTACCGTTTCGTCGTTCAGGCCTGGTGCAGCTGCGCCGTATGGCTGGCGAGGGTGATCGTCGGCATCCGCTACGAAGTGCGCGGCCTGGAGAACATCCCCGAACGTCCCTGCGTGATCCTCGCCAACCACCAGAGCACCTGGGAAACCTTCTTTCTTTCCTCCTACTTCGAACCCCTCAGCCAGGTGGTCAAACGCGAACTGCTGCGCGTGCCGTTCTTCGGCTGGGGCATGGCGCTGCTCAAGCCCATCGCCATCGACCGCAGCAACCCCAAGGCGGCGCTCAAGCAACTGGCCAAGCAGGGCGACGAGCGCCTCAAACAGGGCGCCTGGGTGCTGGTGTTCCCCGAAGGCACGCGCATTCCACCGGGGCAGATCGGCAAGTTCTCCCGCGGCGGTACGTCCCTGGCGGTGAATGCCGGCCTGCCGGTACTGCCCATCGCGCACAATGCCGGTGAGTTCTGGCCCAAGGCAGGCTGGGGCAAACGCCCGGGTACCATCCAGGTGATCATCGGCCAGCCGATGTACGCCGAGGGCGAAGGCCCGCGCGCCATCGCCGAACTCAACGAGCGCGCCTTCCAGTGGGTGTGCCGACAGCAGACCGAACTGCGTGGCGAGGAGCCGCAGCTCAGCCGTCTGGGCGAGCCGGTCTGAGCCTGTGGATAAGCTGTGCAGAAAATACAATCAAATTGCTATCACCCAACCTAGTCGACTGATTTTCCTGGCTAATCGACGACGCTAGGAAAATCCCCCGACTGGGTATAAGTTGCACGGACGCAGGTGGTATCGCACAAGCCTCGACAGACGCACAGTCGCGTGCGCCGCAATGGCTGAAGATTCGATCAAGAAAGGGAATTCGCTGCCATGCCTTCGATCTACCAGCTCAAACCCGCCTTCCAGAACCTGCTGCGCCCCGGCGTCGAACGCCTTTACGCGCGCGGCGTCACCGCCAACCAGGTGACCCTGGCCGCCGCCCTCGTCTCCGTGCTGCTCGGCGTTCTGCTCGCAGCCTTCAGCCACATCACCTGGCTGTTCGCCCTGATTCCCCTGTGGATGCTGCTGCGCATGGCGCTCAATGCCGTCGATGGCATGCTCGCGCGCGAGTTTGGCCAGCAGTCGAAGCTCGGCGCCTACCTCAACGAGCTGTGCGACGTAGTTGCCGACAGCGCGCTGTATCTGCCTTTCGCCCTGCTGCCCGGCGTCTCGCCGCTACTGGTGGTGACCGTGGTGCTGCTGGCGGTGATCAGCGAGTACGCCGGCGTGCTCGGCCCCATGATCGGCGCCTCCCGCCGCTATGACGGGCCCATGGGCAAGAGCGACCGCGCCTTCTGCTTCGGCGTGCTCGGCGCCGGCGTCGCCACGGGCCTGCTGCCTGCCTTGTGGATCAACCTGCTGCTGGCCCTGATCCTGGTCTTGCTGCTCTACACGCTCTACAACCGCGTTCGCCAGGGGTTGGCCGAAGCGGCCTGACCCATTCCAGGAATAAGGAGATTCCATGCGCCCCGTACAACTGCATACCTTCACCACCCATGACGGCGTCGAACTGAGCTATCGCCATTGGCCGGCAACCGTGCCGGCGGACGGCTCACGTCAGGCCGTGGTGCTGTTTCATCGTGGCCACGAGCACGGCGGGCGCATGGCTCACCTGGTGGACGAACTGGAGCTGCCGCACTGCGATTTCTTCGCCTGGGACGCCCGCGGCCATGGCCTGTCGCCCGGTGCGCGCGGCGACAGCCCGAGCTTCGC
This sequence comes from Pseudomonas sp. GD04158, assembly GCF_029834875.1. Taxonomy (NCBI): domain Bacteria; kingdom Pseudomonadati; phylum Pseudomonadota; class Gammaproteobacteria; order Pseudomonadales; family Pseudomonadaceae; genus Pseudomonas; species Pseudomonas sp. GD04158. The sequence continues at coordinate 39,286 of NZ_JAODYT010000016.1, forward strand.
CACCAGCGTGCGCGACGTGCAGACCTTTATCGAGCATATCGGCAGCGCACACGGCATCGCCGAAGAGGACCTGGCGGTGGTGGCGCAAAGCGTCGGCGCGGTGATCGTCTCCACCTGGGCCCATGACTACGCGCCGAAGGTGCGCTGCCTGGTGCTCGCCTCGCCGGCCTTCAAGGTCAAGCTCTACGTGCCCTTCGCCCGGCCCGGCCTGAAGCTGCTGCACGCCTGGCGCGGCAACTTCTTCGTCAACAGCTACGTGAAGGCGCGCTTCCTTAGCCACGATCCCGAGCGCATCGCCTCCTTCGAGAACGACTCGCTGATCGCCCGGCCAATCTCGGTGACCATGCTGCTCGGCCTGTACGAGGCGGCCGAGCGCGTCGTCGCCGACGCCCAGGCGATCCAGGTGCCGACCCAGCTGCTGATCTCCGGCGCCGACTTCGTCGTCCACCGCAAACCGCAGGAGGACTTCTTCGAGCGTCTCGGCAGCCTGCGCAAGGAAAAGCACCTGCTGCCCGGCTTCTTCCACGACACCCTTGGCGAGCGCGACCGCGCCCATGCCCTGAGCCGCGCGCGGCGCTTCATCCTGCGCAACTTCGAGGAGCCGGTGACGCGCCCCTCGCTGCTCGATGCCGACCGCCTGGGCGCCACCTGCGCCGAGGCCGAGGAACTAGCCGCACCGCTGCCGAAAAATTCGCTGCGCGACCTCTACTGGCGTGCCACCCGAGCCGGCATGCGCCTGGGCAGCACGCTGTCGGCCGGGGTGAAGCTGGGCTTCGACACCGGCTTCGATTCCGGCAGCACCCTCGATTACGTCTACCGCAACCAACCCACCGGCAAGGGCGCGCTGGGCCGCCTGATCGATGCGAACTACCTGGATTCCATCGGCTGGCGCGGCATCCGCCAGCGCAAGCTGCACGCCGAGGAGCTGCTGCGCCTGGCCATGACCAGGCTGCGTGAGACGGGCAGGGCGGTGCGCATCGTCGATATCGCCGCCGGCCACGGCCGCTACATCCTCGAATCGCTGGAAGGCCAGACGCAGCGGCCAGACTCGATTCTGTTGCGCGACTACAGCGACATCAACGTGCGCGACGGCAATGCCCTGATCCAGCACAAGGGCCTGGACGACATCGCCCGCTTCGTCAAAGGCGATGCCTTCGACCGTGACGATCTCGCCGCGCTGGAGCCGAAACCGACCCTGGCAGTGGTCTCCGGCCTGTACGAGCTGTTCGGCAGCAACCAGATGGTCGGCGACTCGCTGGCCGGGCTGGCGGCGGCGGTCGAGGAGGGTGGTTACCTGGTCTACACCGGCCAGCCCTGGCACCCGCAGCTGGAGCTGATCGCCCGCGCCCTGACCAGCCACCGCGGCGGCCAGGCCTGGGTCATGCGCCGGCGCAGCCAGGCGGAGATGGATCAGCTGGTGGAAGCGGCGGGCTTTCGCAAGGTGGCGCAGCGCATCGACCAGTGGGGCATCTTCAGCGTAGCCCTGGCACAACGGGTGAAATGATGGACAACACGCGCGAACAGGGATTGTGGAAGCGCGGCGTACTCTGGCTGCTGTTGCTCGGCCCGCTGTTCTTCGCCAGCTACGGCTTCGCCAACTGGCTGACCGGGCAGCGCGATGATGTCGGCAGCCTGGTCTTCGCCTGGGAACCACAGATCCCGCTGTGGCCCTGGACCATCGTGCCGTACTGGTCGATCGACCTGCTCTATGGCCTGTCCTTCCTGTTGCCGGCCTGCCGCCGCGAGATGGATCGCCACGCCCTGCGCCTGCTCGCCGCGCAGGTGATCTGCGTCGCCTGCTTCCTGCTCTGGCCGCTGCGCTTCACCTTCGAGCGGCCGCCGCTGGACGGCACCTTCGGCCTGATGTTCGACGTGCTGATGGGCTTCGACAAACCCTTCAACCAGGCGCCGTCGCTGCATATCACCCTGCTGGTGATCATCTGGGCGATGTTCGCCAATCACACCCGCGGCCCGTTCTGGCGTGGCCTGCTGCACGGGTGGATGGCGCTGATCGGCATCTCCGTGCTGACCACCTGGCAGCATCACTTCATCGACCTGCCAACCGGGGCGCTGGCGGGCTTCTTCTGCCTGTGGCTGCTGCCGCTGCAGGGCGCTACGCCGCTTACGCAGATGCGCCTCACCAGCGATCCACGGCGTTGGCGCCTGGCGCTGCGCTATGGGCTTGGCGCAACGCTGTGCGCCGTGCTGGCCGTCAAGCTGGGCGGTGCCTGGCTATGGCTGTTCTGGCTGGCCGTTGCCCTGGCCATGGTCGCGCTCAACTACCTGCTGTTCGGCGCTGGCGGTTTCCAGAAGCAGGCCGACGGGCGCCTCAGCCCGGCCGCGACGGTGTTGCTCGCACCCTATCTGCTCGGCGCCTGGATCAATTCGCGGTTGTGGACGTTTCGCCAGCCGGCGCCCAGCCAGGTGGCAGAGGGCATTTACCTCGGCCGCCTGCCGGGCACGGGTGATCTCGATGGCTACGCCGCCGTGGTCGACCTGTGCGCCGAACTGCCGCTGCTGCGCACACCGAGCGCCTACTGCAGTCTGCCATCACTGGATCTGGTGGCGCCTGATGCGCTGACCTGCCAACGCGCCGCCGAGGCCATAGAAAACCTGCGCCACAAGGGCCCAGTGCTGGTGTGCTGTGCACTGGGCTACTCGCGCAGTGCCACCGCCGTGGCGGCCTGGCTGCTGCATAGCGGCCGCTGCCAGGACGTGGATGCGGCCGTGGCGCTGATCCGCCAGGCGCGGCCACAGGTCGTGCTCGGCCCGCAGCATCTGGCCGCGCTGCAATCCATGGCCGATGCACAACCGGGGTTGGAGGTCGCTCATGCAGGCTGATCTGCTGCTGGTCGCGGCACTGTTGCGACGTGGCCGTAGCCTCGATCATTGCTCCAGCGCGCTAAGCCTGGTCGCCGTGCTCTTCGGCCTGGCGCCTTGGCTGGGAGCACCGCCCAGCCTGATCCTGGCGCTGCTCTGCGCCGCGCTGCTGATCGCCGGCCTGGCCGAAAAGTACTGGGCGTTGCGCGTCGCGCTAGACGCCAAGCTGTTCCAACGCCTGGCTGAAGCCGGCGAACAGCTCGACAGCCAGACTCATGCGCTGGATCAGGCCCTACAGAATCTTGGCCTGCAAAATGCGCAACAGACTGGCCGCAGCTGGAGCCTTCGATCTCAGGGCGCACTCGACCTGCTGCGCAAACAGGCCCTATGCCTGTTGCTACAGATCGTCATCGTCGTACTCGGGTTCTTCATCGTTCTCGCTTAAGGAGTCGCCATGCTCGCCGCATTGACCGCTTTCGCCATCACCTCGGCAGCTCGCCTGCTGACCGGCGCACGAGCCCTTTGGCTCGGCAGTACCGCGCAGGCGACCCAGCGCCTGTACTACGCCAACCACAGCAGCCACGGCGACTTCGTCCTGCTCTGGGCCTCGCTGCCGCCGGAGCTGCGCAAACGCACCCGGCCGGTGGCCGGCGCCGACTACTGGCAGAAGCCGGGCGTGCGCAGCTTCCTGATCAATAACGTGTTCAACGGCGTGCTGGTCGACCGCGAACGCAAGGAGGCAGGCGTCAACCCGCTACAGGCGATGCTCGACGCGCTGGATGGCGGCGACTCACTGATCATCTTCCCCGAGGGCACGCGCAATCTTGGCGACGAGCCGTTGCTGCCCTTCAAGAGCGGCCTTTATCACCTGGCTCAGGCGCGCCCGGACGTGGAACTGGTGCCGGTGTGGATCGCCAACCTCAACCGGGTCATGCCCAAGGGCAGAGCGCTGCCACTGCCGCTGCTGTGCACCCTGAGCTTCGGCGCGGCACTGGAGCCCATCGAGGGGGAGGGCAAGGAGGCCTTCCTGGAACGCGCTCGTAACGCCCTGCTGGCACTGGCACCCGAGGAGGCCTGAGATGGATAACAACACTTTGCTGCTGTTCGCCGGTATCGGTGCCCTGTTGTTGCTGGCCAGCCTGGTCGGCTTCGTCCTCAAGCGGCGCAGTGGCGATCAACCCAACCCGGTGGTCGACAACCTCAACGCGCGGATCAATGCCTGGTGGGTGATGGTGCTGGTGATCGGCATCGCTTTCCTGTTTGGCAACAACGGCGTGATCCTGCTGTTCTACTTCGTCTCCTTCTATGCCCTGCGTGAGTTCATGACGCTGACGCCGACCCGGCGCAGCGATTACCCGGCGCTGGTGGCGGCCTTCTACTTCGCCCTGCCGATGCAGTACCTGCTGATCGCCTTCGGCTGGTACGGCCTGTTCGCCATCTTCATCCCGGTCTATCTGTTCCTGCTGCTGCCGATCCTGGCTTCGCTGGGCGGCGACACCACCCGCTACCTCGAGCGTGCGGCCAAGGTGCAGTGGGGCTTGATGATCGCCGTGTACTGCATCTCCTCGGTACCGGCCCTGCTGACCCTGGACATTCCCGGCTACGAGGGGCGCAACCTGCTGCTGATCGCCTGGCTGATCATCGTCGTGCAGCTCTCCGACGTGCTGCAGTACGTGTGCGGCAAGCTGTTCGGCAAGCACAAGATCGCCCCCAGCCTGTCGCCCTCGAAGACCGTGGAAGGCTTCGTCGGCGGCGTCGCCCTGGCCACGCTGATTGGCGGCCTGCTGTGCTGGATTACTCCCTTCGCCTTCTGGCAGGCAGCGCTCTTCGCCCTGCTGGTATGCCTGCTCGGCTTCGCCGGTGGCCTGGTGATGTCGGCGATCAAGCGCGACCGCGGGGTGAAGGACTGGGGCCATATGATCGAAGGCCATGGCGGCATGCTCGACCGCCTGGACTCCGTATGTTTCGCCGCACCGGTGTTCTTCCATATGGTGCGTTACTGGTGGGCCTAGGGAGGGCCCGCCGTTTTCGCAGGCAACAAAAAACCCGCCGAGGCGGGTTTTTTCATGACCTTCCGACATCCTGTCGTTTGCCTTCCTGGCGCGGTCTGTCTTCCTTGACTCGGGATATCCATTTCCCGGTACGTGTGCTTAGAGTAACCAAGCTTCGCAGACGAGGGCAGAAGCCCTTTGCGCCTCGGTTTGTAAGCCTTTTGCCATAGGGCAAAAAAAAAGAACCCCAGCACAAGGCCGGGGTTCGCTTTTGTACGGCGAGCGAATCAGAAGTCCAGATTCGACACTGCCAGGGCATTGGACTCGATGAAGTCGCGGCGCGGCTCCACGGCGTCGCCCATCAGGGTGTTGAAAATCTGGTCCGCCGCGATGGCGTCTTCGATGGTCACCTTGAGCATGCGACGCACTTCCGGATCCATGGTGGTTTCCCACAGCTGATCCGGGTTCATTTCGCCGAGCCCCTTATAGCGCTGGATGCTGTGGCGCTTGGTGCTCTCGGCCATCAGCCAGTCCAGCGCTTCCTTGAAGGTCGCCACCGGCTTCTTGCGCTCACCGCGCTGTACGTAGGCACTGTCTTCCAGCAGGTTGTTCAGCTGGTCGCCCAGGGCCGTGACTGTCCTGTAGTCATTGCTGGCGAAGAAGTCGCGGTTGAAGGTGGTGTAGCTGGAAAGACCATGCGCCTTGACCTCTACCTCAGGCAGCCAGACATGGCGCTCGCGGTCTTCGCGCAGGCTGGCAGTGTAGGTCTGGCCGGACTTTTCCATCGTCTTCAGACGCGCGCTGAACTGCTCCAGCCAGGCCTGCATGCCGGCATGATCAGCTAGCTGTTCAAGGCCGATGCGCGGCAGGTAGACGAAGTGCTCGGTGATTTCCTTCGGATACACGCGCGACAGGCGGTCCAGGGTCTTCATCACGCCGCGGTATTCACCAACCAGCTTCTCCAGAGCACCGCCGGACAGGCCAGGAGCGTTCTCGTTGACGTGCAGGCTGGCGTCTTCCAGGGCCGACTGGGTCATGTATTCGTCCATGGCCTCGTCGTCCTTGATGTACTGCTCCTGCTTGCCCTTCTTCACCTTGTACAGCGGCGGCTGGGCGATGTAGACGTAGCCACGCTCGATCAGCTCCGGCAGCTGACGGAAGAAGAAGGTCAGCAGCAGGGTACGGATGTGCGAACCGTCAACGTCAGCATCGGTCATGATGATGATGTTGTGGTAGCGCAGCTTGTCGATGTTGTACTCCTCGCGACCGATACCGCAGCCCAGTGCGGTGATCAGGGTGCCGACTTCGGCAGAGGAGAGCATCTTGTCGAAGCGCGCCTTCTCGACGTTGAGGATCTTGCCCTTGAGCGGCAGGATCGCCTGGGTCTTGCGGTTACGGCCCTGCTTGGCAGAACCGCCCGCGGAGTCACCCTCCACGATGTAGAGTTCGGACAGCGCCGGGTCTTTTTCCTGGCAGTCGGCCAGTTTGCCGGGCAGACCGGCAATGTCCAGAGCGCCCTTGCGGCGGGTCATCTCACGCGCCTTGCGCGCCGCTTCACGGGCACGGGCGGCGTCGATCATCTTGCCGACCACGGCCTTGGCTTCGTTGGGATTCTCCAGCAGGAAGTCGGCAAAGTACTTGCCCATCTCCTGCTCGACAGCGGTTTTCACCTCGCTGGAAACCAGCTTGTCCTTGGTCTGCGAGCTGAATTTCGGGTCCGGCACCTTCACCGAGATGATCGCGGTCAGGCCTTCACGGGCGTCATCGCCAGTGGTGGCGACCTTGAACTTCTTCGCCAGACCTTCCTGCTCGATGTAGTTGTTCAGGTGGCGGGTGAGGGCAGAGCGGAAGCCTGCCAGGTGGGTGCCACCGTCACGCTGCGGAATGTTGTTGGTGAAGCAGAGGATGTTCTCGTTGAAGCTGTCGTTCCACTGCAGGGCCACTTCCACGCCAACGCCATCTTCCTCACGCTGGATGTTGAAGTGGAATACCTGGTTCACCACGTTCTTGTTGGTGTTTAGGTACTCGACGAAGGCCTTCAGACCGCCTTCGTACTTGAACAGCTCTTCCTTGCCGGAACGCTCGTCACGCAGCAGGATGCCCACGCCGGAGTTGAGGAACGACAGCTCGCGCAGACGCTTGGCCAGGATGTCCCAGCTGAAATGGATGTTGCTGAAGGTCTCGGCAGATGCCTTGAAGTGAATCTCGGTACCAGTGCCATCGGTGTCGCCGACAGTCGCCAGCGGCGCTTGCGGCACGCCGTGGTGATAGATCTGCTCCCACACCTTGCCAGCGCGGCGGATGGTCAGGCGCAGCTCTTCGGACAGCGCGTTCACCACCGATACACCCACGCCGTGCAGACCGCCGGACACCTTGTAGGTGTTGTCATCGAACTTACCGCCGGCGTGCAGCACGGTCATGATGACCTCGGCCGCGGAAACGCCTTCTTCCTTGTGGATGTCCACCGGAATGCCGCGACCGTTGTCGCGTACGCTGATCGATTCGTCAGGGTGAATAGTGATGACGATCTCGCTGCAATAGCCGGCCAGCGCTTCGTCGATAGAGTTATCGACCACCTCGAACACCATGTGGTGCAGACCACTGCCATCGTCAGTGTCACCGATGTACATCCCGGGACGTTTGCGTACGGCGTCCAGTCCTTTCAGCACCTTGATGCTGGAGGAGTCGTACGTTTGATTCTCGCTCATGCCTTCACTCCCGATGGTCTTGGGTCTGGGTGATACGGCCATGTTCCACGTGGAACATGGCAACCGGCGTATCCGTGTGCCAGCCTTCCCTCAACAATTCATGATCCACACAGGTGATGAACACCTGGCAGTGCAAATCTTCCAGCAACCGGCACAATGCCTGACGATGCTGTTCATCCAGTTCCGACGGTAAATCGTCCACCAGATAGATACATTGGCCACGCTTGGCTTCATTGACCAAATGGCCCTGGGCGATGCGCAACGCACACACCACCAGTTTCTGCTGTCCTCGCGACAGGATTTCCGCCGCGTTATGTCCCGCAAGCCGCAAGCGCAGATCGGCGCGCTGCGGTCCGGCCTGGGTATGCCCGAGCTGTTGATCACGAAGGAGAGACGAGGCGAGCACTTCGCTCAGCTCACGATCCTTGTCCCAGCCGCGGTAATAGCTCAGGGTCAGCCCTTCCAGCTGCAGCAGTTCCGCCAACGTGCGTTCGAACACCGGTTTCAGCGCCTGGATATAGGCTCTACGGTAGGTGTCGATCTCCTGGCTCGCACTGCACAGCTCTCGGTCCCATGCGGCCTGCGAAGCACCGTCAAGTGTACCATGGCGCAGCCACGAGTTCCGCTGCCGCAGGGCTTTCTGCAGGCGTTGCCAGGCCCCGAGAAAACGATGTTCCACGTGGAACACACCCCAATCGAGAAACTGCCTGCGAATCTTCGGTGCGCCTTCCAGCAAGCGAAAGCTGTCCGGGTTGATCAACTGCAAGGGCAACAGATCGGCCAGCTGCGCAGCGCTGCGCGCATTCTGCCCATCGATACGAATCTGCAGCTCGCCCTGACGGTCACGCGAAATCCCCAGATTGCTGGAACCACCTTCAGCCAACTGCACCTGACCGAAAACGGTACAGGCCGGTTGTTCGTAATGGATGACAGGCTGCAGGCGGGTGCTGCGGAAGGAGCGGGCGAGGCCGAGCAGATGAATGGCCTCGAGCACGCTGGTCTTGCCGCTGCCGTTGGCGCCGTGAAGGATGTTGATGCGGGGGGAGGGGGAGAGGGTCACCGGGTGCAGGTTGCGCACCGCGGTGACCATGATGCGGCTCAGGGACATTAAAGGCTTAGAGCCTCATCGGCATGACGACATAGGCCGAATCATCGTTGTCGGCTTCCTGCAGCAGGGCACTGCTGTTGGAATCAGACAGGATCAGGCGTACCTGCTCGGTGCCCATCACGCCCAGTACGTCCAGCAGGTAGCTGACGTTGAAACCGATTTCCAGACCGCCGCCAGCGTAGTCGACGACGATCTCCTCCTCGGCCTCTTCCTGCTCCGGGTTGTTAGCCTGGATCTTCAGCAGGCCGGCAGCCAGGGTCAGACGAATGCCACGGTACTTCTCGTTGGACAGGATCGCGGTACGGCTGAAGGCCTCACGCAGGCCCTGACGGTCGGCCAGCACCAGCTTGTCACCGCCACGCGGCAGCACGCGCTCGTAATCCGGGAACTTGCCGTCCACCAGCTTCGAGGTGAAGGTGAACTCGCCGGTGTTGGCGCGAATGTGGTGCTGCCCCAGCACGATGGCGACTTCGGCATCCTGCTCGGTGAGCAGACGGGCCAGCTCGAGAATACCTTTGCGCGGCACGATCACCTGATGCTTGCCGTCCTGCTGGATGGCCGCCTCCATGGAGCACATCGCCAGACGGTGACCGTCGGTGGCGACGGCGCGCAGCATGCCGCTCTGCACTTCCAGCAGCATGCCGTTGAGGTAGTAGCGCACGTCCTGCTGGGCCATGGCGAAGCTGGTGCGTTCGATCAGACGACGCAGCTTGGCCTGCGGCAGGTTGAAGGTCAGCGAACCCGGACCTTCCTCGACGGTGGGGAAGTCGTTGGCGGGCAGCGTCGACAGGGTGAAACGACTGCGCCCGGCCTTGACCAGCAGCTTCTGGTCATCGACGCGGATATCGATCAGCGCATCGCTCGGCAGGCTCTTGCAGATATCCATCAGCTTGCGCGCCGGTACGGTGATTTCGCCCGGCTCGGCAGCGTCCTCGAGGGTGACGCGGCCAACCAGCTCGACCTCCAGGTCGGTACCGGTAAGCGAGAGCTGCTGGCCTTCGACCACCAGCAGGACGTTGGACAACACCGGCAGCGTCTGGCGTCGTTCCACGACACCGGCGACCAGTTGCAGGGGTTTCAACAGGGCTTCGCGTTGAATGGTGAAATGCATGGTCTAGTCCCTTGCCTCGTGGAGCTGCATTGAATCAGGTAGTGAGGGTGCGCAGCAGGTTCTTGTAGTCCTCGCGGATGTCCGCGTCGGATTCCCTAAGTTCAGCAATCTTACGGCATGCGTGCAATACCGTGGTGTGATCGCGACCGCCGAAGGCCACACCGATTTCCGGCAGGCTGTGGTTGGTCAGCTCCTTCGACAATGCCATGGCCACCTGGCGTGGCCGGGCGATGGAGCGTGAGCGACGCTTGGACAGCAGATCGGAAATCTTGATCTTGTAGTACTCGGCCGTGGTGCGCTGGATATTGTCGATGCTGACCAGCTTGTCCTGCAGGGCCAGCAGATCCTTGAGCGATTCGCGGATCAGCTCGATGGTGATATCGCGGCCCATGAAGTGCGAGTGGGCGATCACCCGTTTCAGCGCACCTTCCAGCTCACGCACGTTGGAGCGAATGCGCTGGGCAATGAAGAATGCGGCATCGTGCGGCAGCTCGACCTTGGCCTGGTCGGCTTTCTTCATCAGGATCGCCACACGGGTTTCCAGCTCCGGCGGCTCGACGGCCACGGTCAGGCCCCAGCCGAAACGAGACTTCAAGCGCTCTTCCAGGCCTTCGATCTCCTTCGGGTAGCGGTCGCTGGTGAGGATCACCTGCTGGCCGCCTTCGAGCAGGGCGTTGAAGGTATGGAAGAACTCTTCCTGGGAGCGCTCTTTCTTGGCGAAGAACTGGATATCGTCGATCAGCAGCGCGTCCACCGAACGGTAGAAGCGTTTGAATTCGTTGATGGCGTTGAGCTGCAGCGCCTTGACCATGTCGGCGACGAAGCGCTCGGAATGCAGGTACACCACCTTGGCGTTGGGGTTCTTCGCCAGCAGGTGGTTACCCACGGCGTGCATCAGGTGCGTCTTGCCCAGGCCCACGCCGCCATAAAGGAACAGCGGGTTGTAACCGTGCTTGGGATTGTCTGCCACCTGCCAGGCAGCGGCGCGCGCCAATTGGTTGGACTTGCCCTCGACGAAATTGTCGAAGGTGAAGGTGCGGTTGAGGTAACTGGTGTGCTTGAGCCCGCCCTCGACCTGCACGGTGCGCTCGGCACGCGGTGCGACGGCTGGGGTCGGTGGCTGCGGCGCGGCACCGGCCATGGAGTCGAAGCTGGCGCGCGAGGGTTCTTCCTGGGCGGGCGGTGGTACCGGCTTGCTCGCCGTGGCGGCTGCCTGCACCTGCGCTGCACGCGCTGCGGCAGGCAAGGGCGCGGTAGGTGCGACCCGAGCGGTAGCCGCTCGCTTGCTGCCTATCAATAAGGAAAGCGCCGGCACCAGGCCCCCGGCGCGCTCACCCAGCAACTCGAGCAGGCGGCTCAGGTACTTTTCGTTGACCCAGTCGAGCACGAAACGATTGGGCGCGTAGACACGCAGCTCGTCGCCTTCGGCTTCGACCTGCAGAGGACGGATCCAGGTGTTGAATTGCTGAGCCGGCAATTCGTCGCGCAGAAGCTCGACGCACTGCTGCCATAGTTCCACTGACACTGACTATCCCCTATCCAGGCGGCGATGCAAAAACAGCGGCTATTGTAGCGAGCAACGCCCGAGTTATCCACACGCCAGGCGCTAGATGGCCAAGTAAAATCAAAGCCTTAGTTACATTCATCAGACTTATCAGGATAGACCTGAGCCTTGTGGATAAGCGCCCCGCAAGTCTCTGTACAAGCCTGGGGAAGAATGCCCGGATAACCCGGCTGTGGGTAAAGACGCGTTTGGCCCCCAGCTTGTGGGCAGGCTTCGCACAGCTCGAGCACCTCTTTTGGACAGCCTTGTCATCGCCGCTCGAGCAGTGGCAACGGGGCACCAGAGCACTTGTCCACAGATCGTCTCGGCACCAATAGTCATCAATTCAGAAAGAGAGCTTTAAAGATTTCCTTCTTTCTATTCCTATCTGGCGAATAAGGCTGGTTGGAAATTGACCTACCGCGCGGCTTTCTCTAGAATTGCCGGTCTCTTTAAACCAGGGTCATTCCGACCCTAGTCGATCACCCAGGTAACGCACCATGAAACGCACTTTCCAACCCAGCACCATCAAGCGCGCTCGTACCCACGGTTTCCGTGCCCGCATGGCCACCAAGAACGGCCGTGCCGTCCTGTCGCGTCGTCGCGCCAAGGGCCGCAAGCGTCTGACTGTCTAATTCATCCAGACAGGTGGTGAGTCGAGGCTTCGGCCGGGAAAAGCGACTGCTGACTCCCCGGCAATTCAAGGCAGTCTTCGACTCCCCAAGCGGCAAAGCTCCGGGCAAAAGTGTCCTGCTGCTAGCGCGCGATAACCAGCTTGATCATCCCCGCCTAGGTCTGGTGATCGGCAAGAAGAGCGTCAAGCTCGCCGTCGAGCGCAACCGCATCAAGCGTCAAATCCGCGAATCCTTTCGGCTCAACCAGGACAACCTGGTGGGCTGGGATATCGTGGTGGTCGCCCGCAAGGGGTTAGGCGATCTGGAGAATGGCGAACTCGCTCAGCAGTTCGGCAAGCTCTGGAAACGCCTGGCCCGTAGCCGGCCCAGTCGCGACGCAGACGTCTCCCCCGGGACAAGCGACAATCCCCATGCGTAAAGCGGCCCTAGCCTGCATTCAGGTGTATCGCTATGCCATCAGCCCACTGATGGTCAGCCACTGTCGCTTCTATCCCAGCTGTTCCTGCTATGCCTACGAAGCCATCGAGCAACATGGCTTCCTGCGTGGTGGCTGGCTGGCAGCGCGCCGTCTCGGTCGCTGCCACCCCTGGAATCCCGGCGGTTACGACCCGGTTCCCCCCGCAAAAACCTCCCGTTCCCCTTCGATGGCCGAATAATCATGGATATCCAACGCTCGATCCTGATCGTCGCCCTGGCAGTCGTGTCCTACCTCATGGTCCTGCAATGGAACGAGGACTATGGTCAGGCTGCTCTGCCGGCCGAGGTAAGTTCCTCGACCGCCGCGACGCCCGCCCTGCCCGATACGCCTGCAGCTACTGCCAGCACTGGCAGCGACGACATCCCCACTGCCGTGGCCGAGCCCACTGCGGCTGCCGTTGCGCCGACTGCAGCGGCCAGCGATGAGCTGATCCGCGTCAAGACCGATGTGCTCGACCTGGCCATCGACCCGCGTGGTGGCGACATCGTGCAGCTGCGTCTGCCGCAGTACCCGCGTCGTCAGGACCGCCCGGACGTGCCGTTTCAGCTGTTCGACAACGGCAGCGAGCGTACCTACCTGGCCCAAAGCGGCCTGATCGGCCAGAACGCGCCGGACAAGTCAAGCGGCCGTGCCCTGTGGTCCAGCGAGAAGCAGAGCTATGCAATGGCCGACGGCCAGGACAGCCTGGTGGTCGATCTCACCTATAGCGAGAACGGCGTCAGCTACATCAAGCGCTACAGCTTCAAGCGCGGCCTCAACCCGCAGTGCTCGGCGCGCGAGCAACAGCTGAAGAAGCCGGGCTGCGTCGATCCGTCCGCCTACCAGGTCGATGTGCGCTACCTGATCGACAACCAGAGCGACCAGGCCTGGAGCGGCAACCTGTTCGCCCAGCTCAAGCGCGACAACAGCGGCGACCCGTCCTCCACCACCGCAACCGGCACCGCAACCTACCTGGGCGCCGCGCTGTGGACCAGTGACGAGCCGTACAAGAAGGTGTCGATGAAGGACATCGACAAGCAGTCCTTCAAGGAAACCGTGCAGGGCGGCTGGGTCGCCTGGCTGCAGCACTACTTCGTCACCGCCTGGGTACCGAGCAAGGACAGCACCAACCTGGTCCAGACCCGCAAGGACAGCCAGGGCAACTACATCGTCGGCTTCACCGGTCCGGCCGTACAGGTCGCTGCCGGCGCGCAGGGCGAAACCGGCGCGATCCTCTATGCCGGTCCCAAGCTGCAGGAGCACCTGGGCAAGCTGTCCCCGGGCCTGGAGCTGACCGTCGACTACGGCTTCCTGTGGTTCCTGGCGCAGCCGATCTTCTGGCTGCTGGAAGTGATCCACGGCCTGCTCGGCAACTGGGGTTGGTCGATCATCGTCCTGACCATCATCATCAAGCTGATCTTCTTCCCGCTGTCGGCCGCCAGCTACCGCTCGATGGCTCGCATGCGCGCCGTTTCGCCGAAACTGCAGGCGCTGAAGGAGCAGCATGGTGACGATCGCCAGAAGATGTCCCAGGCGATGATGGAGCTGTACAAGAAAGAGAAGATCAACCCGCTGGGCGGCTGCCTGCCGATCCTCGTGCAGATGCCGGTATTCCTTGCCCTGTACTGGGTGCTGCTGGAATCCGTGGAAATGCGTCAGGCCCCGTGGATGTTCTGGATCACCGACCTGTCGATCAAGGATCCGTTCTTCATCCTGCCGATCATCATGGGCGCCACCATGTTCATCCAGCAGCAGCTCAACCCGACGCCGCCGGATCCCATGCAGGCCCGTGTGCTGAAGCTGATGCCGATCATCTTCACCTTCTTCTTCCTGTGGTTCCCGGCAGGTCTGGTGCTGTACTGGGTGGTCAACAACATCCTGTCCATCGGTCAGCAGTGGTACATTACGCGCAAGATCGAAGCCGCAGCGAAACCGGCCAACGCCTGATTCGCCAAGCTTCCAAGCAACACGCAAACGCCCCATGATTGGGGCGTTTTGCTATCCAAGCATTTGTCGTAGGGCACACGAATCTCTGTTCACAAGCGTTGCGAGCAGAGAACCGGGCTTCCCCCGCTCCTACAGCCACCCGTACACACCGAGTAGACCGCCATGAACCACGCCCGAGACACCATCGCCGCCGTCGCCACCGCCCAGGGTCGGGGCGGCGTGGGTATCGTGCGCGTGTCCGGACCGCTGGCCGGGCAGCTGGCCCAGGGCATCTGCCGACGTGAGCTGAAGCCGCGCTTCGCCCATCACGGGCCGTTCTACGGCACCAACGAGCTGACCCTGGACGAAGGCCTGGCCATCTACTTCCCCGGCCCGAACTCCTTCACCGGCGAAGACGTGCTCGAGCTGCAGGGCCATGGCGGCCCGGTGGTGCTCGATCTGCTGCTGCGCCGCTGCCTGGAGCTGGGCGCGCGCCTGGCACGCCCGGGTGAGTTCAGCGAGCGCGCCTTTCTCAACGACAAGCTCGACCTGGCCCAGGCCGAAGCCATCGCCGACCTGATCGAGGCCAGCTCCGAACAGGCCGCGCGCAATGCGCTGCGATCGCTGCAGGGCGAATTCTCCAGACGCGTGCATGCACTGACCGAATCCCTGATCCAGCTGCGCATCTACGTCGAGGCCGCCATAGATTTTCCCGAAGAGGAGATCGACTTCCTCGCCGATGGTCATGTGCTGAGCCAGCTCGATAGCGTGCGCGC
This sequence comes from Pseudomonas sp. GD04158, assembly GCF_029834875.1. NCBI lineage: Bacteria > Pseudomonadati > Pseudomonadota > Gammaproteobacteria > Pseudomonadales > Pseudomonadaceae > Pseudomonas > Pseudomonas sp. GD04158. The sequence continues at coordinate 54,361 of NZ_JAODYT010000016.1, forward strand.
CGACTTATCCACAGTGCTGCGCGAAGCCGGCCAGGGTGCCCTGCTGCGCGACGGCATGACGGTGGTCATCGCCGGCCGGCCCAATGCCGGCAAGTCCAGTCTGCTCAATGCCCTGGCTGGGCGCGAAGCAGCCATCGTCACCGATATCGCCGGCACCACCCGCGATGTGCTGCGTGAACATATCCACATCGACGGCATGCCGCTGCACGTGGTCGACACCGCCGGCCTGCGCGACACCGACGACCAGGTCGAGCGCATCGGTGTGGAGCGCGCGCTCAAGGCTATCGGCGAGGCCGACCGGGTGTTGCTGGTGGTGGACTCCACCGCGCCGGAAGCGGCCGATCCCTTCGCCTTGTGGCCGGAGTTCCTCGAACAGCGCCCGGACCCGGCGCGGGTCACCCTGATCCGCAACAAGGCCGACCTGTCCGGCGAGGCGGTCACGTTGCAAACCAGCGCCGATGGCCATGTCACCCTCAGCCTGTCGGCCAAGTCGGCGGATGGTCTGGAGCTGCTGCGCGAACACCTGAAAGCCTGCATGGGTTATCAACAGACCGCCGAGAGCGGTTTCAGCGCTCGCCGCCGCCACCTAGAAGCGCTGCATCAGGCCGAGCAGTACCTCGAGCACGGCCGCAACCAGCTCACCCTGATGGGCGCCGGCGAGCTGCTGGCCGAGGACCTGCGCATGGCCCAACAGGCCCTGGGCGAGATCACCGGCGCCTTCAGCAGCGACGACCTGCTGGGGCGAATCTTCTCCAGCTTCTGCATCGGCAAATAGAAAACCGCTGAGTCGCAAGACAAGCGCCGCGCGCACGAACAAGGCGCGCCTTCGTTCCTTGGCGCGTCACATTCCCCGATGAACCTCAATCGATATCCTGGATTTCATCCGGGCTACGGGCGTTCGCCTGCAGCACATGAAGCTGTTTTCGACTTATTCAACGCCCAGATAAACCCTGTGGAAAACCGCCCCTGAGCCCTGCTCATAAGCCTCTGACAAAGCTGGGCGTAAATCCCCCTGTGGACAACTGGTACTTCCATCCACAGTGGTTCAGCAGCTTTCCCAGCGGAACCGAGCAGGAACGGCACAGGCTTATCATCCGCTGTACACCTGCAATGACGGGGCTCTCAGCACCTTATCCACAGAATTGCCTTGCACCATACATAAACATAAAGAACAAGCTTTATAAAAATTCTCTCTTTCTATTTTCTATAAGCAGGCTTGAACGCTCCGAGGCGAGAAGTGTTCAGGAAGGCTGATCCGGTTGTACGGATCAGCCAGGAAGATTGGCTATTTTCTGTGCAGAAGGCTTCATTCAAGAGGCCGAAGTCCCTATACTTGCCGCCTTTCTTTCAGACCCCTTTTCAACAGGCACGAGGTGCGTGGTGGATTTCCCTTCCCGTTTTGACGTGATCGTGATCGGCGGCGGTCATGCCGGTACCGAGGCAGCCCTGGCTGCAGCACGCATGGGCGTGAAGACCCTGCTGCTCACCCACAATGTCGAGACCCTTGGCCAGATGAGCTGCAACCCGGCCATCGGTGGTATCGGCAAGAGCCATCTGGTCAAGGAAATCGATGCTCTCGGCGGGGCCATGGCCACTGCCACCGACAAGGGCGGGATCCAGTTCCGTATCCTCAACAGCCGCAAGGGCCCGGCCGTTCGCGCCACTCGTGCCCAGGCCGACCGCGTGCTGTACAAGGCCGCGGTACGCGAGATCCTGGAAAACCAGGCCAATCTGTGGATTTTTCAACAGGCAGCCGATGACCTGATTGTGGAAAACGCCCAGGTCAAAGGCGTCGTCACCCAGATGGGGCTCAGGTTCCATGCGGATTCCGTGGTGTTGACCACAGGCACCTTCCTCGGCGGACTTATCCACATCGGTCTGCAGAACTACTCCGGCGGCCGTGCTGGTGATCCGCCCTCCATCGCTCTGGCGCATCGCCTGCGTGAACTGCCACTGCGGGTTGGCCGTCTTAAAACCGGTACACCGCCACGCATCGATGGCCGCTCTGTGGATTTCTCGGTGATGACCGAGCAGCCAGGCGACACCCCGACGCCGCTGATGTCCTTTCTCGGCAAGCGTGAGCATCAGCCCAAGCAGATCAGCTGCTGGATCACCCACACCAACGCGCGCACCCACGAGATCATCGCCGCCAACCTCGACCGCTCGCCGATGTATTCCGGTGTCATCGAAGGCGTCGGTCCGCGTTACTGCCCGTCGATCGAGGACAAGATCCACCGCTTCGCCGACAAGGACAGCCACCAGGTATTCATCGAGCCCGAGGGGCTGACCACCCACGAGCTGTATCCCAACGGCATCTCCACTTCGCTGCCGTTCGACGTGCAGCTGCAGATCGTGCGCAGCATCCGCGGCATGGAGAACGCCCATATCGTGCGTCCCGGCTACGCCATCGAATACGACTTCTTCGACCCGCGCGACCTCAAGTACAGCCTGGAGACCAAGGTCATCGGCGGGCTGTTCTTCGCCGGGCAGATCAATGGCACCACCGGCTACGAAGAAGCCGGCGCCCAGGGCCTGCTGGCCGGCTGCAACGCGGCCTTGCGCGCGCAGGGCAAGGAAGCCTGGTGCCCGCGGCGTGACGAGGCCTATATCGGCGTGCTGGTCGACGACCTGATCACCCTGGGCACCCAGGAGCCGTACCGCATGTTCACCTCGCGCGCCGAATACCGGCTGATCCTGCGCGAGGACAATGCCGACCTGCGCCTGACCGAGAAGGGCCGCGAGCTGGGCCTGGTGGACGACGAGCGCTGGGCCGCCTTCGAGGCCAAGCGCGAAGGCATCGTCCGGGAAGAACAACGCCTGAAGAGCACCTGGGTGCGCCCGGGCACGCCGCAGGGCGATGCCATCGCTGCGCGCTTCGGCACGCCGCTGGCCCACGAGTACAACCTGCTCAACCTGCTCGCTCGCCCGGAGATCGATTACGCGGCCCTGGCGGAAATCACCGAATCTCCGGCTGTGGATAACCAGGTGGCCGAGCAGGTCGAGATCAAGACCAAGTACGCCGGCTACATCGATCGCCAGCAGGACGAGATCGCCAGGCTGCGCGCCAGCGAAGACACCAGGCTGCCGGAAGACCTGGACTACAGCGCCATTTCCGGCCTGTCCAAGGAGATCCAGTTCAAGCTCGGCAACACCCGCCCGGCCACGCTCGGCCAGGCCGGCCGCATCCCCGGGGTCACCCCGGCGGCGATTTCCCTGTTGCTGATTCACCTGAAAAAGCGCAGCGCCGGCCAGAAGCTGGAGCAGAGCGCCTGATGTCGGTCACTCAGCGTCACGCCGAAGAACTGCTGCAGGGCGCTCGCGAGCTGGGCATCGAGCTCAGCGAGCGGCAGCAGGAACAACTGCTCGCCTACCTGGGCCTGCTGATCAAGTGGAACAAGGCCTACAACCTCACCGCGGTGCGCGACCCGGACGAAATGGTGTCGCGTCATCTGCTCGACAGTCTGTCGGTGGTGCCATTCGTTGCCGAGCGTGGGGATAACTGGCTGGATGTCGGCAGCGGCGGCGGCATGCCCGGTATTCCCCTGGCGATCATGTTTCCCGAGCGGCGTTTCACCCTGCTCGACTCCAACGGCAAGAAGACCCGTTTTCTCGTCCAGGTGAAGCTGGAGCTGAAACTCGCCAACCTCGAGGTGGTCCACAGCCGGGTCGAAACCTATCGCCCCGAGCAGCCGTTCGACGGCATCAGCTCGCGGGCCTTCAGCAGCCTGCAGGACTTCAGCGACTGGACCCGCCACCTGGGCAGTGCCGACACCCACTGGCTGGCCATGAAGGGCGTGCACCCGGACGACGAGCTGCAGGCCCTGCCGGCGGACTTCCGTCTCGATGCCACCCATGTGCTGCGGGTTCCCGGTTGCCAAGGCCAGCGCCATCTGTTGATACTGCGTCGCTCGGTCTAAGGGGAAAGAAGATGGCCAAGGTATTCGCGATCGCCAACCAGAAAGGCGGCGTGGGCAAAACCACGACGTGCATCAACCTGGCCGCTTCGCTGGTGGCGACCAAGCGTCGCGTGCTGCTGATCGACCTCGACCCGCAGGGCAACGCCACCATGGGCAGCGGTGTGGACAAGCACGGGCTGGAGCACTCGATCTACGACGTGCTGATCGGCGAATGCGACCTGAGCCAGGCCATGCAGTTCTCCGAGCACGGCGGCTATCAGCTGCTGCCGGCCAACCGCGACCTGACCGCCGCCGAAGTCGCCCTGCTCGAGATGAAGATGAAGGAAAGCCGCCTGCGTTATGCCCTGGCGCCGATCCGCGAGAACTACGACTACATCCTCATCGACTGCCCGCCGTCGCTGAACATGCTGACCATCAACGCCTTGGTCGCTGCCGACGGCGTGATCATCCCCATGCAGTGCGAGTACTACGCGCTCGAGGGCCTGTCCGATCTGGTCAACAGCATCCAGCGCATCGGTCAGCTGCTCAATCCCAAGCTGCAGATCGAAGGTCTGCTGCGCACCATGTACGACCCGCGCATCAGCCTGACCAACGACGTCACGGCTCAGCTCAAGGAACACTTCGGCGACAAGCTGTACGACGCCGTGATCCCGCGCAACGTGCGCCTGGCCGAGGCGCCGAGTTTCGGCATGCCGGCGCTGGTCTACGACAAACAATCCCGTGGTGCCATCGCCTACCTGGCCTTGGCCGGCGAGCTGGTGCGCCGTCAGCGTGCCGCCGCGAAAACCGCTACCGCTTAAGGAACAACCGCATGGCTGCGAAGAAACGAGGTCTGGGTCGAGGTCTGGACGCCCTGCTCGGTGGCAACACCGTCAGCGCACTGCAGGAAGAGGCCGCCCAGGTCGATACGCGCGAATTGCAGTACGTGCCGCTGGATCTGATCCAGCGCGGCAAGTACCAGCCGCGCCGCGACATGGATCAGACCGCACTGGAAGAACTCGCCGCCTCCATTCGCGCCCAGGGCGTGATGCAGCCCATCGTGCTGCGCCCCATCGGCGGTGGCCGTTTCGAGATCGTCGCCGGTGAGCGGCGCTGGCGGGCCAGCCAGTTGGCCGGTCAGGACAAGATTCCGGCCATGGTCCGTGAGCTGCCCGATGAAGCCGCCATCGCCATGGCGCTGATCGAGAACATCCAGCGCGAAGACCTCAATCCGATCGAGGAAGCCGTGGCCCTGCAGCGCCTGCAGCAGGAATTCGAGCTGACCCAGCAACAGGTCGCCGATGCCGTCGGCAAGTCGCGCGTCACCATCACCAACCTGCTGCGCCTGATCGCCCTGCCCGAAGAGATCAAAACCCTGCTCGCCCATGGCGACCTGGAGATGGGTCATGCCCGTGCGCTGCTCGGTCTGCCCCTGGAACAGCAGATCGAGGCGGCGCGACATGTTGTCGCACGTGGCCTGACCGTTCGTCAGACCGAGGCCCTGGTGCGCCAGTGGCTGAGCGCCAAACCGGCGCCGGCCAAGGCCAAGGCCGATCCGGACATCAGTCGCCTGGAACAGAAGCTCGCAGAGCGTCTGGGCTCACCGGTGCAGATCAAGCACGGGAGCAAGGGCAAGGGGCAGTTGGTGATCCGCTACAACTCCCTCGATGAACTGCAGGGTGTACTGGCGCACATTCGTTGAAACAATTCAGTCTGTAGTCCTAATCGCCTCCTACTACAGCACGGTTGATCGGGCGCTGGGAGGCCCATATACTCCCCGCGCAATTTTGTCGGCTACAGGCCGAGATTCGGCGGCTTTGCAGGGAGAGGTCGATGGGCATCCCGAGTAAGGCCCCGTTTCATCGTCAGCCCGGTTTTCCGATCCTGATTCTTCAGGCCATCGTGACGGCTGTGAGCGCAGTGGTTTTTGCCGTCAGTGTCGGGTGGGTTGCGGCTTATTCGATATTGCTGGGAGGGCTGATCGCCCTGCTGGCCAACGCGTATTTTGCATTCAAGGCCTTTCGTTATTTTGGCGCGCGTTCGGCCAAGGCCATCGTCCAGTCGATCTGGGCCGGGGCCATGGGTAAATGGATTATCACGGCAGTGCTGTTTGCACTGACGTTCGTAGGGGTTGAACCACTGGAACCGATGATGCTGTTCATCGGTTATCTGCTTGCCCTTCTGGCGGCAGCCTGTGCGCCCCTGCTCATGAAAGTTTTCTGAAGCATTGGACCGTTTGAGGCGTTTATGGCTGATACCCCAGCAGAATATATCCAGCATCACCTGCAGAACCTGGTCTACGGCTCGCATCCGGAAAAGGGCTGGATCATTGCCCAGACCCCGGAAGAAGTGAAAGCGATGGGCTTCTGGGCTGTCCACGTGGACACTCTGGGCTGGTCGCTGTTCATGGGCCTGATCTTCATCACCCTGTTCCGCATGGCCGCCAAGAAGGCCGTGACCGGCGTTCCTTCCGGTCTGCAGAACATGGCCGAGATGTGCATCGAGTTCGTCCAGGGCATCGTCAAGGACACTTTCCACGGCAAGAACCCGCTGGTTGCGCCGCTGGCCCTGACCATCTTCGTCTGGGTGTTCCTGATGAACAGCCTGAAGTGGATCCCGGTCGACTACATCCCCGGTCTGGCTCATGCCATGGGGCTGCCCTACTTCAAGATCGTCCCCACCGCCGACCCCAACGGTACCTTCGGTATCTCCCTGGGCGTGTTCCTGCTGATCATCTTCTACAGCATCAAGGTCAAGGGCGTTGGCGGCTTTACCAAGGAACTGTCGTTCACCCCGTTCAATCACTGGGCGCTGATTCCTTTCAACCTGTTCCTGGAAATCATCGGCCTGCTGACCAAGCCGCTGAGCCTGGCCCTGCGTCTGTTCGGCAACATGTATGCCGGTGAAGTGGTGTTTATCCTGATCGCGCTGCTGCCCTTCTACGTTCAGTGGGGCCTCAACGTGCCGTGGGCTATCTTCCACATCCTGGTCATCCCGCTGCAGGCGTTCATTTTCATGGTGCTGACCGTGGTTTATCTGAGTGCTGCGCACGAAGATCACCACTGATCGACACCGAAAACCCGAAAACCCCTAACTCGTAACCTTAACCTCTAAAAACTCTGGAGCTAACTATGGAACTCGTCTACATCGCCGCTGCCATCATGATCGGTCTGGGTGCCCTGGGTACCGGTATCGGCTTCGCCCTGCTGGGCGGCAAGCTGCTGGAATCCACCGCTCGCCAGCCTGAGCTGGGCCCGCAGCTGCAAACCAAGACCTTCCTGATGGCCGGTCTGCTCGACGCCGTTCCGATGATCGGCGTGGGTATCGCGATGTACCTGATCTTCGTTGTCGCGGGTTAAGAGCTCCTGAGTTCGAGGCAGCATGCGTGCTGCCTCTTCAGGCTTTTCTTCCCCGGAACACGAGATAGCACGAGGTAAATCGCTGTGAACATTAACCTGACCCTGTTCGGTCAAACGATTGCCTTCGCTATTTTCGTCTGGTTCTGCATGAAGTTCGTATGGCCGCCGCTGACGCAGGCCATGCAGGAACGCCAGAAGAAAATCGCAGAAGGTCTGGATGCTGCCGGGCGCGCCGAGCGTGATCTGCAGTTGGCCCAGGAACGCGCTGCCCAGATGCTTCGTGACACCAAAGAGCAAGCTGCCGAGATTCTCGATCGGGCGAACAAGACCGCCAACGCGATCGTCGAGGAAGCCAAGGCCCAGGCCCGCTCCGAAGGTGAAAAGTTGATCGCAGGCGCCAAAGCCGAAATCGATCTGGAAGTGAACCGTGCCAAGGATCAACTGCGTGCACAGGTAGCAGCTCTGGCTGTCACCGGCGCCGAGCAGATCCTGCAGTCCTCCGTGGACGGCGCTGCGCACAACGATCTGGTCGCAAAACTGGCCTCTCAACTCTAAGCGAGGCTCGCGATGATCAATACCAACACGCTCGCTCGGCCCTACGCGAAAGCCGCGTTTGAGTTTGCCAGTGCTGCACAGCAGGCCGACGCCTGGCTGAACATGCTGTCGCTTTCCGCGGCTGCCGTTCAGACCTCGGCCGTGGCTCAGCAGTTGGTCAACCCGGCGTTGACCGATGAGCAGAAAGTCAATGTACTGGCGCAGATCTGTGCCGGGCACATCGACGCTTCGTTCAGCAACTTCCTGCGCTCGCTGGGTAGCAACGACCGACTGTCGCTGCTGCCGGTGGTACGCGAACAATTCGCCGTGCTGAAGGCTGAAGCCGAACGCGCCCTCGATGTCGAGGTCGAGTCGGCTTTCGAGCTCAATGCCGAACAATTGCAAACTCTGGCTGCCGCCCTTTCCAAGCGGCTCGATCGCACCGTCCAGCCCAAGCCCGTGGTCAATCCCGCCCTGATCGGCGGCGTTGTCATTCGTGCAGGTGACCTGGTCATCGACGGTTCGGTCCGCGGCAAGCTGAACAAGCTGGCCGAAGCGTTGAAATCCTGATTTGAGGGAACTGGCATGCAGCAACTGAATCCTTCCGAAATTAGCGAAATCATCAAGCAGCGCATTGAGTCGCTTGATGTAACCGCTCAAGCCCGTAATGAAGGCACCATCGTCAGCGTTTCCGACGGTATCGTGCGCATCTACGGCCTCGCCGACGTGATGTACGGCGAGATGATCGAATTCCCTGGTGGCGTGTACGGCATGGCCCTGAACCTGGAGCAAGACTCCGTGGGTGCCGTGGTACTGGGTAGCTACCTGACCCTCGCCGAAGGCATGAGCGCCAAGTGCACCGGCCGCATCCTGGAAGTCCCGGTTGGTCCGGAACTGCTGGGCCGTGTGGTTGACGCACTGGGCAACCCGATCGATGGCAAAGGCCCGATCAACGCCGCCGCCAGCGACGCCGTTGAAAAGGTTGCGCCGGGCGTGATCTGGCGTAAGTCGGTCGACCAGCCGGTACAGACCGGTTACAAGTCCGTCGATGCCATGATTCCGGTAGGCCGTGGCCAGCGCGAGCTGATCATCGGTGACCGTCAGATCGGTAAGACTGCTCTGGCCGTCGACGCCATCATCAACCAGAAAGACAGCGGCATCCGCTGCGTCTACGTCGCCGTAGGTCAGAAGCAGTCGACCATCGCCAACGTGGTACGCAAGCTGGAAGAAGCTGGCGCCCTGGCCAACACCATCGTGGTTGCAGCTTCGGCTTCCGAATCCGCTGCCCTGCAGTTCCTGGCTCCGTACGCCGGCTGCACCATGGGTGAATACTTCCGCGACCGCGGTGAAGATGCCCTGATCGTGTACGACGACCTGTCCAAGCAGGCCGTTGCCTACCGTCAGATCTCCCTGCTGCTGCGCCGTCCGCCAGGCCGTGAAGCCTACCCGGGCGACGTGTTCTATCTCCACAGCCGTCTGCTGGAGCGCGCTTCCCGCGTTTCCGAAGAGTACGTCGAGAAGTTCACCAATGGCGCCGTGAAGGGCAAGACTGGCTCGCTGACCGCTCTGCCGATCATCGAAACCCAGGCCGGTGACGTTTCCGCGTTCGTTCCGACCAACGTGATTTCCATCACCGACGGTCAGATCTTCCTGGAATCGGCCATGTTCAACTCGGGTATCCGTCCGGCCGTCAACGCCGGTATCTCGGTATCCCGCGTCGGTGGCGCGGCTCAGACCAAGATCATCAAGAAGCTCTCCGGTGGTATCCGTACCGCTCTGGCTCAGTACCGTGAACTGGCGGCATTCGCCCAGTTCGCTTCTGACCTGGACGAAGCCACCCGCAAGCAGCTTGAGCATGGTCAGCGCGTAACCGAGCTGATGAAGCAGAAGCAGTATGCGCCGATGTCCATTGCCGAAATGTCGGTGTCCCTGTACGCAGCCGAGCGCGGCTTCCTGCAGGACGTCGAAGTCGCCAAGATCATCAGCTTCGAGCAGGCCCTGATCGCCTTCTTCAAGCGTGATCACGCCGACCTGATGGCGAAGATCAACGAGAAGGGTGACTTCAACGACGAAATCGACGCTGGCCTGAAAGCCGGTATCGAGAAGTTCAAGGCCACCCAAACCTGGTAACCGCAGCGGGGGCTTCGGCCCCCGCCTGCTTGAACCAAAAGGTGTGAAATGGCAGGCGCAAAAGAGATTCGCAGCAAGATTGCGAGCATCAAAAGCACGCAAAAGATCACCAGCGCCATGGAAAAAGTGGCGGTCAGCAAAATGCGCAAGGCTCAACAGCGCATGGCTGCCGGTCGCCCCTACGCCGAGCGTATTCGTCAGGTGATCGGTCACCTGGCCAAGGCGAACCCGGAATACCGCCACTCGTTCATGGTGGAGCGTGATGTAAAGCGCGTCGGTTATATCGTGGTGACCTCGGATCGTGGTCTGTGCGGTGGCTTGAACATCAACCTGTTCAAGGCGCTGTTGAAAAGCCTGAAGGAATGGCGCGACCAGAAGGTCGACGCCGATTTCTGCGTGGTGGGCAGCAAGGGCGCGAGCTTCTTCCGCAGCAACGGGGGCAACGTGGTTGCCGCCATCAGCAAGCTGGGTGAAGAGCCGTCCATCAACGACCTGATCGGTAGCGTCAAGGTCGTGCTGGATGCCTACGCCGAAGGCCGTATCGACCGCCTCTACCTGGTATCGAACAAGTTCGTGAACACCATGGTGCAGAAGCCGGAAGTGCAGCAGTTGTTGCCGCTGGCCGCGAGCGAAGAGCAAGGGGTACAGAAGGGTCTGTGGGACTACGTGTACGAGCCGGACGCCCAGCAGCTGCTGGATGCGCTGCTGGTCCGCTACGTGGAGTCGCAGGTCTATCAGTCCGTGGTCGAGAACAGCGCGTGCGAACAGGCCGCGCGGATGATCGCCATGAAGAACGCAACCGACAACGCCGGCAACCTGATCAGCGATCTGCAGCTGATCTACAACAAGGCGCGTCAGGCTGCGATCACCCAGGAAATCTCGGAAATCGTCGGCGGCGCTGCCGCGGTTTAAGAACGGTTCAAATATTCAGAGGAACCAAAGATGAGTAGCGGACGTATCGTTCAAATCATCGGCGCCGTTATCGACGTGGAATTCCCGCGCGATCAGGTACCGAACGTCTACGAAGCCCTGAAGGTACAGGGCGCTGAAACCACTCTGGAAGTCCAGCAGCAGCTGGGCGACGGCGTGGTACGTACCATTGCCATGGGTTCGACCGAAGGCCTCAAGCGTGGCCTGGACGTCAGCAGCACCGGCAAGGCCATCTCCGTACCGGTCGGTAAAGCGACCCTGGGCCGGATCATGGACGTGCTGGGCAACCCGATCGACGAAGCCGGCCCCATCGGTGAAGAAGAGCAGTGGGAAATCCACCGCCCGGCGCCGAGCTACGCCGAGCAAGCCGGCGGCAACGATCTGCTGGAAACCGGTATCAAGGTAATCGACCTGGTCTGCCCGTTCGCCAAGGGCGGTAAGGTCGGCCTGTTCGGTGGTGCCGGTGTGGGCAAGACCGTAAACATGATGGAGCTGATCCGTAACATCGCCATCGAGCACAGCGGTTATTCCGTGTTCGCCGGTGTGGGTGAGCGTACTCGTGAGGGTAACGACTTCTACCACGAGATGAAGGACTCCAACGTTCTCGACAAGGTAGCCCTGGTCTACGGTCAGATGAACGAGCCACCAGGCAACCGTCTGCGCGTCGCGCTGACCGGCCTGACCATGGCCGAGAAGTTCCGTGACGAAGGTCGCGACGTTCTGCTGTTCGTCGACAACATCTACCGTTACACCCTCGCCGGTACCGAAGTATCCGCACTGCTCGGCCGTATGCCGTCGGCAGTAGGTTACCAGCCGACTCTGGCCGAGGAGATGGGCGTTCTGCAGGAGCGTATTACCTCCACCAAGAAAGGCTCGATCACCTCGATCCAGGCCGTCTACGTACCTGCGGACGACCTGACCGACCCGAGCCCGGCGACCACCTTCGCCCACTTGGACGCCACCGTCGTACTGTCCCGTGATATCGCTTCCCTGGGTATCTACCCGGCCGTTGACCCGCTGGACTCCACCAGCCGTCAGCTGGACCCGAACGTGATCGGTCAGGAGCACTACGAGACCGCTCGTGGCGTTCAGTATGTTCTGCAGCGCTACAAGGAGCTGAAGGACATCATCGCGATCCTGGGTATGGACGAACTGTCCGAAGACGACAAGCTGCTGGTAGCGCGCGCTCGTAAGATCCAGCGCTTCCTGTCCCAGCCGTTCTTCGTGGCTGAAGTCTTCACCGGTGCCCCGGGCAAGTACGTGTCCCTGAAGGACACCATTGCCGGCTTCAGCGGCATTCTCAAAGGCGACTACGACCACCTGCCGGAACAAGCGTTCTACATGGTAGGCGGCATCGACGAAGCCATCGAGAAAGCCAAGAAACTGTAAGTAACGGGTGCGCCCTCTAGGGGGCGTCCGGGCCGGATAGGGCAGCTGCCTTGTCCGGCCTCTCAACCGAGGCATTGTTATGGCTATGTCAGTCCACTGCGATATCGTCAGTGCGGAAGAAGAGCTGTTCTCGGGGCTGGTGGAAATGGTCATCGCCCACGGTCACCTCGGTGACCTGGGTATCCTGCCGGGCCACACCCCGCTGCTGACCGATCTCAAGCCGGGTCCGGTGCGAGTGATCAAGCAGGGTGGCACCGAGGAGGTGTTCTACATCTCCGGTGGCTTCCTGGAAGTTCAGCCGAGCATGGTGAAGGTTCTTGCCGACACCGCCGTTCGTGCCGGCGACCTGGATGAAGCCGCTGCCATCGAGGCGCGCAAGGCTGCCGAGAAGGCGCTGAGCGAGAAGGGCACCGAGTTCGACTACGGCAGTGCTTCGGCACGCCTGGCCGAGGCTGCTGCCCAGCTGCGCACCATCGAAGAGATGCGCAAGAAGTTCGGTGGTCGCGTCCGCTGACGCTGTATCGCGGTATCACGCAAGGGGCGACTTAGGTCGCCCCTTTGCGTTTCTGGCAAAATAGCGTTCTTTTCGCGCGGCCCTTTCTCGCCGCGGTCCAATCTTGCCCCGCAAGGAGCCTTCTATGAGTCTGGATATCGTCATTCTTGCCGCTGGCCAGGGCACGCGCATGCGTTCGGCGCTGCCCAAGGTGCTGCACCCGGTCGCCGACAAGCCCATGCTGGGGCATGTCATCGACACCGCGCGGCGCCTGCAGCCGAGCAGCATCCAGGTGGTGATCGGCCACGGCGCCGACAAGGTGCGCGAGCGCCTGGCCGCCGACGACCTGAATTTCGTCATCCAGGCCGAGCAGCTGGGCACCGGCCATGCCGTGGCCCAGGCCCTGCCGCAACTCGGCGCCGATACCGTGCTGGTGCTCTACGGCGACGTACCGCTGATCGAGACCGCGACTCTCGAGCGTCTGCTGGCACTGGTCAGCGACAACCAGCTGGGCCTGCTCACCGTCGAGCTGGCCGACCCGACCGGCTACGGTCGCATCGTGCGCGACGCCGCTGGCGTGGTGCAGGCCATCGTCGAGCACAAGGACGCCAGCGAAGCGCAGCGGCAGATCCGCGAGGGCAATACCGGCATCCTCGCGGTGCCCGGCAAGCGTCTGGCCGACTGGCTGGGCCGCCTGTCCAACAGCAACGCCCAGGGCGAGTACTACCTGACCGATGTGATCGCCATGGCCGTGGCCGACGGCCTGACTGTGGCCACCGAGCGTGCCGCCGACGAGATGGAAGTGCTGGGCGCCAACGACCGCATCCAGCTTGCTCAGCTCGAATGCCACTACCAGCACCGCATCGCCCGCCGCCTGATGGCTCAGGGCGTAACCCTGCGTGATCCGCATCGCCTCGATGTGCGCGGTGAGGTGAGCGTCGGCCGCGACGTGACCATCGACATCAACGTGATCCTCGAAGGCAAGGTGGTGATCGAAGACGATGTGCAGATCGGTCCGAACTGCGTGATCAAGGACTCGGTGCTGCGCAAGGGCGCCATCGTCAAGGCCAACAGCCACCTGGACGGCGCCGAGATGGGCGAGGGCGCCGACTGTGGCCCGTTTGCGCGCCTGCGCCCCGGCACCAAACTGGGCGCCAAGGCCCATGTGGGTAACTTCGTCGAACTGAAGAATGCCGTGCTGGGCGAAGGCGCCAAGGCCGGTCACCTGAGCTACCTGGGCGATGCCGAAATCGGCGCGCGCACCAATATCGGTGCCGGCACCATCACCTGCAACTACGACGGTGCCAACAAGTTCCGCACCGTCATGGGCGAGGACGTCTTCATCGGCTCCAACAGCGCGCTGGTAGCACCGGTAACGCTGGGCGACCGCGCCACCACGGGCGCCGGTTCGGTGGTGACCAGCGACGTGCCCGCGGACACGCTGGCAGTCGGCCGGGCCAAGCAGCGCAATATCGAGGGCTGGAAGCGGCCGACCAAGAAGTGAGTGCGGGAGATCAGGCCTGTGGATAACCTGCCGGAGGCAGTCCTGTATGTTCGGTGTGACGGATTACGCCGCCTTCGTGGTGGCTTTCATCATCCTGCTGGCCATTCCCGGGCCGGGTAACCTGGCGCTGATCCTGTCCACCGGCAAGGGCGGGATTCGCGGTGGGCTGGCCTCGACCTTCGGCATCATCTTCGGCGACCAGGTGCTGCTGTGGCTGGCCGTGGCCGGGGTCGCCGCGCTGCTCAAGGCCTATCCGGCAGCCTTCCATGTGGTGCAATGGCTCGGTGCGGCCTACCTGATCTACCTTGGCCTGCGCATGATCCTGGCCAAGCCAGGCGCGGCGCCGACGCTGGATATCAAGCCGCGCCAATACCTGTGGCAAACCCTGGTAATCACCGTCTTCAACCCCAAGGCCATCGTCTTCTACATGGCCTTCTTTCCGCTGTTCATCGACCCGCAGCGCCATCAAGGGCTGATTACTTTCGGTTTCATGGCCGTGACCATCATGGCGCTGACTTTCCTCTACGGCCTGCTGATCGTACTGCTGACGCACTTTCTCGCCGAGCGCATGCGCGCCAACCCACGTATCGCGAGGGCTCTGGAGAAACTGGCAGGGCTGTGCCTGGTCGGTTTCGGGGTCAAACTGACGCTGAACTGATCGGCGGACGCTTGCGGGCCTTTCGATCATATGTTTTGATTCGCGCCATTATCTTTCGAATCGAAACTTAAGCATGTCGAAGCGCAACACGCCGCAACGTCGCCACACCATCCTTGCTTTGCTCGCCGAGCAGGGCGAGGTGAGCGTGGACGCTCTGGCCCAGCACTTTGCCACCAGCGAAGTGACCATTCGCAAGGATCTCGCTGCCCTGGAAAAGAACGGTCTGCTGCTGCGTCGCTATGGCGGCGCCGTGCCGGTGCCGCAGGAGCTGATCAGCGAGCCGACGCAGCCCATTTCTCCCTACAAGCAGGCCATCGCCCGTGCCGGCGTGGCACGCATCCGCGAGCATGCGCGCATCATCATCGACAGCGGCACCACTACGGCGGCCATGATTCCGCAGCTTGGCTACAAGCCTGGTCTGGTGGTGATGACCAACTCGCTCAACGTGGCCAACGCCCTGCGCGATATCGAGCACGAGCCGGTGCTGCTGATGACCGGCGGCACCTGGGACCCGCATTCGGAGTCCTTCCAGGGCCAGGTGGCCGAGCAGGTGCTGCGCTCCTACGACTTCGACCAGCTGTTCATCGGCGCCGATGGCATCGACCTGGAGCGTGGCACCACCACCTTCAACGAGCTGCTCGGTCTGTCGCGGGTGATGGCCGAGGTGGCCCGTGAAGTCATCGTCATGGTCGAGAGCGACAAGATCGGCCGGCGCATTCCCAATCTGGAGCTGCCCTGGAGCAGCGTCCATACCCTGATCACCGACGAGCGCCTGGATGCCCAGGCGGCCGAACAGATACGCGCGCGCGGCATTCAGCTGATCCTCGCGGCGCTGGAAAACTAAAAAGGAGAGCCCCATGTGTGGAATCGTTGGCGCCATCGCCGAGCGCAACATCACCCCGGTCCTGGTCGAAGGCCTCAAGCGCCTGGAGTATCGCGGCTATGACAGCGCCGGTGTGGCGCTCCTGACTGAGCAGGGCGCGCTGGATCGCCGCCGCCGCGTCGGCAAGGTCAGCGAGCTGCAGGCCGCGCTAGACGCCGAGCCGCTGGCCGGGCGTCTGGGCATCGCCCACACCCGCTGGGCCACCCACGGTGCGCCCAGCGAGCGCAACGCTCACCCACACTTTTCCGGGCACGAGCTGGCCGTGGTGCACAACGGCATCATCGAGAATCACGAAGAACTGCGCGAGCGCCTCAAGGGCCTGGGCTACGTCTTCACCTCCGATACCGACACGGAAACCATCGTCCACCTGCTCGATCACAAGCTGCAGCAGCTCGGCGACCTCAGCGCTGCGCTCAAGGCCGCCATCCCGGAACTGCATGGCGCCTATGGCCTGGCGGTGATCTCGGCCCGCCAGCCGGACCGCCTGCTCGCCGCGCGCAGTGGCAGCCCGCTGGTAATTGGCCTGGGCCTGGGCGAGAACTTCCTCGCCTCCGATCAGTTGGCCCTGCGCCAGGTCACCGACCGCTTCATGTACCTGGAGGAAGGCGATATCGCCGAGATCCGTCGTGACGGCGTGCAGATCTGGGACGCCGCCGGCCAGCCGGTGCAGCGCGAAGCCGTGCAGTACCACGAAGGCGCCGAGGCCGCCGACAAGGGCGAATACCGCCACTTCATGCTCAAGGAAATCCACGAGCAGCCCAAGGTGGTGCAACGCACCCTGGAAGGCCGCCTGGGCAGCGACCACGTGCTGGTGCAGGCCTTCGGTCCGCAGGCGGCCGAGCTGTTCGCCAAAGTGAAGAACGTACAGATCGTCGCCTGCGGCACCAGCTACCACGCCGGCATGGTCGCCCGTTACTGGCTGGAAGAGCTGGCCGGCATTCCCTGCCAGGTCGAGGTGGCCAGCGAGTTCCGCTACCGCAAGGTGGTGGTGCAGCCGGATACCCTGTTCGTCAGCGTGTCGCAGTCCGGGGAAACCGCCGACACCCTGGCCGCGCTGCGCAACGCCAAGGAGAAGGCGCCAGGGCAGGGCGGCTACCTGGCCAGCCTGGTGATCTGCAACGTCGGCACCAGCTCGCTGGTGCGTGAATCCGATCTGTGCCTGCTGACCCAGGCCGGCCCGGAAATCGGCGTGGCCTCGACCAAGGCCTTCACCACCCAGCTGGTCGGCCTGATGCTGCTGACCCTGGCCCTCGGCCAGGTGCATGGCACGCTGGACAAGGCGCTGGCTGCCGAACTGGTGGAAGAGCTGCGTCGCCTGCCGACCCGTCTGGGCGAAGCCCTGGCCATGGACAAGACCGTGGAGAAGATCGCCGAACTGTTCGCCGAGAAGCACCACAGCCTGTTCCTCGGTCGTGGCGCGCAGTACCCGGTGGCAATGGAAGGCGCGCTCAAGCTCAAGGAGATCTCCTACATCCACGCCGAGGCCTACCCGGCCGGCGAGCTCAAGCACGGCCCGCTGGCCCTGGTGGACGCCGACATGCCGGTGGTCACCGTGGCGCCGAACAACGAGCTGCTGGAGAAGCTCAAGTCCAACCTGCAGGAAGTGCGCGCCCGTGGCGGCGAGCTGATCGTCTTCGCTGACCAGCAGGCCGGCATGAGCAACGGCGAGGGCACCCATGTGGTGGCCATGCCGCATATCCACGACCTGCTCGCGCCGATCCTCTACACCGTGCCGCTGCAGCTGCTGTCCTACTACGTGGCCGTGCTCAAGGGCACCGACGTTGACCAGCCGCGTAATCTGGCGAAAAGCGTCACGGTCGAATAAGGCCGCCCGGGAAGAAAAAGCCCGTCCAGATGGACGGGCTTTTGCGTTTCTATCACGCCGAAACGCTGCTCAGTTGCAGCTCTTCCGGGCGCAGCGTAAGCACACGAACGCTGTCTCGGGTGACCGCTACGGTGTGTTCGAACTGCGCCGAGAGCTGGCCGTCGCAGGTCACCACCGTCCAGCCGTCGCGCAGGGTACGGACATCCGCCTTGCCCTGGTTGAGCATGGGCTCGATGGTGAAGGTCATGCCTTCGCGCAGCGTCAGGCCGGTGCCAGCTTTGCCCCAGTGCAGCACTTCCGGTGGTTCGTGCATTTCCCGGCCAATACCGTGGCCGCAGTAATCGCGAACCACCGAATAGCCGTGGGCGCGAGCGTGCCGTTCGATGGCATGGCCGATATCGCCGAGGCGGGCGCCCGGCCTCACGGCTGCGATGCCCTTGCACATCGCTTCATAGGTCACTCGGGCGAGCTGACGAGCCTGGTCCGTTACCTCGCCGATCAGGTAGGTCTTGCTCGAATCGGCGATGTAGCCGTTCTTTTCCAGGGTGATATCGAAATTCACCAGATCGCCATCGCACAGAATCTCGTTTGCGCTGGGTACGCCATGGCACACCACTTCGTTGCGCGACGTGTTCATGGCGTAGGCGAAACCATACTGCCCCTTGCTCGCCGGACGCGCCTTAAGTTCCTCCACGATGTACTTATCCACAAGGTCGTTGACTTGCAGAGTGGACATGCCGAGCAAATCCAGGCGATCCAGATAGCCGAACACGGACGCGAGCAATCTTCCGGACTCCGCCATCAGGGCGATCTGTTCGGGCGTCTTGCTCATGACGCGTCCGCCATACGCGGCGGTACCACCACACCGGCCGCGCGCATCTCGGCGGCCATCACCTCATTGAAGCTCAGCGTCGGGTTCATCTCGCAGAGCATGCCGATGCGAATCCAGAAGCCTGCCTGGGCATTGATGGAGCGGCCCGAGACGCTACTCGCACGGCGAATCTGGTCATGCAGCTCGTCATCGATATTGACGATACCCATACTGGTTTCCTTTATATGTTTCGTATATGAAGCATATATAAGCATGAATCTGTTCAGTTCACCAGCTGGGCAAGTAGGGCCACCTCATCCCTTACACTGTCCGCCCGCCTGCCAGGCTTTTCGGCAGGCGCACCCCTGACAGGCTGGAACAGGAGAGCGGATGAAGCGCGCGGATGTAAAACGCGGAACGGCCGAGGGCGTTCTGTTCGACACCCAGATCATGGTCAACCCGGCCAATACCACGCAGTGGATCGTGTTGTTCGAGAAGGAAGCGGGCCGCAGCTTCTTTCTGGTGGATGAAGACGAGCAGGTGCAGACCTTTGCCAGCCTGGATGCACTAATGCCGGAACTGCGGGCTCTGGGTATCAAGCGGGTCGAGGTGCAGCTGTGAGCAGTTGCTCACAGTAGGCGTGGATCATCCTGTGGATATCCTTGTGATACCTGGCTAAGGCTTTGATAGTCAGGGCCTTTCAGCGACTTGTACAGAAACTGTTCGCCTGCCTGTTCGCTATCCACAGAGCATCTGGATAACAGGCTTTCTATCCTGTTGATAAGACTCTGCAAGCCATAAATGGCGGGGCCTTCAGCGCTTTGTACGGTTTCTCGCCAGGCTCAATCGTTGCCGGGACGGTAAAGGTGACGATGCCCGGCGTCATATAGCGCCGACTCGGCAAAGGAGCCCGGATCGAGCACCCGCCCTACGAGGATCAATGCCGTGCGGCGGAACTCCTTGGTGGCGACCTTTGCCTCGATATCGGCCAGGGTGCCCAGT
Organism: Pseudomonas sp. GD04158; assembly: GCF_029834875.1. Classification (NCBI taxonomy): domain Bacteria; kingdom Pseudomonadati; phylum Pseudomonadota; class Gammaproteobacteria; order Pseudomonadales; family Pseudomonadaceae; genus Pseudomonas; species Pseudomonas sp. GD04158. Next base: position 73,775 of record NZ_JAODYT010000016.1, read on the forward strand.
ACCCAGTCCTGATCCGGCCAACTGGCCCTGTGGATAACGGCAATGGGGCAGTCGGCGCCATAGTGCGGCAGCAGTTCGCTGACGATAGCCGGCAGTTGGCGCACACCAAGGTGGATGGCCATGGTTGCGCGGTGCCTGGCCAGGTCATGCAGCTGTTCGTCCTCGGGCATTGGCGAGGTGGTGCCATAGCGGGTAAGGATCACCGTCTGGGCGATACCCGGCAGGGTCAGCTCGCTTTCCAGTAGCGCCGCGCAGGCGGCGGTGGCGGTGACGCCTGGGACGATCTCGAACGGAATGCCCAGAGCACGCAGTTCGCGAATCTGCTCGCCGATGGCGCCATACAGCGAAGGGTCACCCGAATGCACCCGGGCCACGTCCTGGCCGCGCCTATGGGCCTGATGCAGCAGGGTGACGATTTCCCCAAGATTCAGCTCGGCCGTGTTCACCACCTGTTCGGCGCTATGGCCCTGCAGCACCGCTTCGGGCACCAATGAGCCGGCATAGAGGATCACCGGGCACGCACGGATCAGGCGCTGGCCCTTGACGGTGATCAGCTCGGGGTCGCCGGGGCCGGCGCCGATAAAGTAGACGGTCATTCGGGTTCTCTGTCGAATATGGCTAGCGCGCAGGTGGCGCTGGCGCTGCGGGTTTTCTCGCCGAGCCGGCGCGGCGCTGTGCCCATGTTTGCCGCCAGCGCCAGGGCACAAGGCTCGGCTACGGCGGGGCTGCCGGTGGTGGCTTGGCTAAGGGCGCTGGCGCCTGTCGGCGTCTGATAGCCAGCCAGTTGCTCGGGCGAAAAGAACACCAGCTCCAGGCCCAGATGTTCGGCCAGGTCATGCAGGCCGGCTTCGTCGCGCTTGTGGGCGATGCTGGCCAGGCCGGCCAGATTGTTCACCGTCAGCTCATGCCGAGCCAGGCTGTGGATAAGCAGTTCGAGCAGCTCGTCCCGGCTGCAGCCGCGACGACAACCCAGCCCGGCGACGACCTGTGTCGGTGAGGCGGATGGGGGGGCGGAGGCAGTCGGCAACATGAGTGGCATTCGGGCTGAGCGGTGGCGTAGCTCAACATGGCACCTGCCAGCGGTCAACCGCGATTGACCGGCCGCCGCGGCCTGCGTAGCCTTCTTGCTTTCGAGGTTCTTCGCCGCCGAAGCGCGGCGAAGCTAAGAGGGAACAGGGTCGATGCCCTGGCTGCCCCCGCAACTGTGAACGGTTATGCCCTTCGTTAGACCACTGCCAACCGGCGGGAAGGTGAAGGGACGCGCGCCGCGCAAGCCGTGAGCCAGGAGACCTGCCTCGATTGACCAGCCACTTGCTCGGACGGGGTGATCCGATGCGGCCAGCATGCCTCTGCGTGCCTGTCTGCCCGTACCCGTCCGCCGAATTGACCGACGCCACGGGGCCACCATGAAAACCCTCGCCAAACTGCCTGTCACCATCGTCACCGGTTTTCTCGGTGCCGGCAAAACCACCTTGCTGCGCCACCTGCTGGCCCATGCCGAAGGACGCCGTATCGCGGTGATCGTCAACGAGTTCGGCGAGCTGGGTATCGATGGCGAGATCCTCAAGCAGTGTTCCATCGGCTGCAGTGAGGAAGAGGCCAACGGTCGGGTCTTCGAGCTGGCCAACGGCTGCCTGTGCTGCACCGTGCAGGAAGAGTTCTTCCCGGTGATGCGCGAACTGGTGGCGCGCCGGGGTGACCTCGACCACATCCTGATCGAGACCAGTGGTCTGGCCCTGCCCAAGCCGCTGGTGCAGGCCTTCAACTGGCCGGAAATCCGCAACGCCTGCACGGTCGACGCGGTGATCACCGTGGTCGACAGCCCGGCAGTGCTCGCCGGCACCTTCGCCGCCTTCCCCGATCAGGTGGACGAGCAGCGCAAGCTCGACCCCAACCTCGACCACGAGTCGCCGCTGCATGAACTCTTCGCCGATCAGCTGGCCAGCGCCGACCTGGTGATTCTCAACAAGGCCGACCTGCTCGATGCCGAGGCACTGGCCGCGGTGCGCGCCGAGGTGGCCGAGGAACTGCCGCCAGCGGTGAAGGTGATCGAGGCGCACGGCGGCGAGCTGCCGCTGGACGTGCTGCTGGGCCTGAACAGCGAAACCGAGCTGCATATCGACAGCCGCCGTACCCATCACGACGACGAAGATGAAGACCATGATCACGAGGAATTCGACTCGTTCCACGTGGAACTACCCGAAGCCGAGGAGGCGCGCCTGCTCGCTGCGCTGAAGGCGGCGGTGTCCCAGTACGGCATCCTGCGGGTAAAAGGCTTCGCGGCAATCCCTGGCAAACCTATGCGCCTGCTGGTGCAGGGCGTCGGCCAGCGCTTCGACCGCCATTTCGACCGCGCCTGGCAGGCCGACGAGCCGCGTGTGAGCCGCCTGGTGCTGATCGGCCAGCAGCTCGACCGCGCGGCTATTGAAGCCGAGCTGAAGGCGGCGCTGGCTTGATAATGATCGCCCGCAAGCGGGCTCCTACACACACCCTGTAGGAGCCCGCTTGCGGGCGATGTCCTTGGATTCGTAGATGCACTTACTGCGTACCCAACCCGGTGCTCAACTGCCGGCCGACAGCATCGCCGACCTCGGCCAGACCCCGGCCGAGCTGGTGATCCTGTGCACGGGTGATTCGCACCTGTCGTTGCTGGCCGAAGCGGCGCGGCAACTGCCGGACGACTACCCCAGCCTGCGCCTGGCCAGCCCGGCGCAGCTGAGCAACCACGCCTCGGTGGATTACTACGTCGAGCAGGTGCTGCAGCATGCCAAGGTCATCCTGATCTCGGTGCATGGCGGGGTGAGCTACTGGCACTATGGCGTCGAGCGCCTGGTTGAGCTGGGTGCGCGCGGCGCCACAGTGATCATGGTGCCGGGTGACGACAAGCCCGACCCGGAGCTGAGCGCGCTCGGCAACGTCGGGGAAGAAGACAGCCAGCGCCTGTGGCAATACCTGCGTCAGGGCGGGCTGGACAATGCCCGCCAGCTGTTTCGCTGCATCGGCAGCCGCTGGCTGGGGCGCGACGATGCCTGGCAGGAGCCGCAAGCGCTGCCGCGTGTCGGCCTCTATCACCCGCAGCACAGTCCGGCCACGCTGGCCGACTGGCATGCGCAGTGGCAGCCTGACGCGCCTGTGGTGGCGCTGCTGTTCTACCGCAACCATGTGCAGTCGGCGAACACTGCCTTCGTCGATACCTTCTGCCAGCACCTATTCGGCCAGGGCCTTAACCCGCTGCCGATTGCGGTGGCCAGCCTCAAGGAGCCGGCCTGTCTGGGCCAGGTGCAGGACTGGCTGGACGAAACGAACGCCGCGCTGATCATCAATACCACCGGCTTTGCCCTGTCCAACCCTGAGGCGCCACAGGCGCGGGTGTTCCGCCGCGATATCCCGGTGCTGCAGGCCATCTGCTCGCTGGATAACCAGGCGCAGTGGCAGGCCAGCGCCCAGGGCCTGGGCTCGCGTGACCTGGCCATGCATGTGGTACTGCCCGAGCTGGATGGCCGGCTGATCGGCACCGCCATCAGCTTCAAGGGTCTGGCCTGGCGCAGCGAGCGCAGCCAGAGCGATGTGGTGTGCTACCAGGCACACGAATCGGGTATGGCCTTCGTCGCTGAACTGGCGCGTAACTGGTGTCAGTTGGCGCTTAAAAGCAACGATCAGAAGCGAATCGCGCTGATTCTTGCCAACTACCCGACCCGCGATGGCCGTATCGGCAATGGCGTGGGTCTGGATACGCCGGCCGCCGCGCTGAATATCCTCCACGCGCTGCAGACCCAGGGCTATCCGGTGGATAACCTGCCCGATAGCGGCACCGCACTTGTCCACAGCCTGCTCGGCGGCGTCACCAACGATCTGGATGGCCTGGATACGCGCCCCTGTGCGCAGAGCCTGGCGCTGGACGACTACCTGACGTTTTTCCACAGCCTGCCTGAGCAGAATCAGCAGGCAGTACGCGAGCGTTGGGGCGAGCCGCAGGATGATCCCATGTTCCGCTGCGGGCGGATGATGGTGGCCGGGCTGCGCTTCGGTCTGTGCTTCGTCGGCATCCAGCCGGCGCGCGGCTACCAGCTCGACCCGGCGGCGGTGTACCACGACCCGGATCTGGTGCCGCCGCACGGCTATATCGCCTTCTACGCCTGGCTGCGCAAGGTCTTCGCCGCCGATGCGCTGATCCACGTCGGCAAGCATGGCAATCTGGAATGGCTGCCGGGCAAGAGCGTCGGCCTGTCCGAGGGCTGCTGGCCGCAGGCGCTGATCGGCCCGCTGCCGAATATCTATCCCTTTATCGTCAACGACCCGGGCGAGGGCGCGCAGGCCAAGCGCCGCACCCAGGCGGTGATCATCGACCATCTGATGCCGCCGCTGACTCGCGCCGAAAGCTATGGCCCGCTGCGTGATTTGGAGCGCCTGGCCGACGAGTACTACGACGCCAGCCAGCTCGACCAGCGCCGCGCCGTGGAGCTACGCGGTGAGATCCTGGCCAAGGTGCGCGAGGCCAGCCTCGACCGCGAGCTGGGCCTGCAACTCAACGACGATGCCGACAGCTGGCTGCCGCAGCTCGATGCCTACCTCTGCGACCTCAAGGAATCGCAGATCCGCGATGGCCTGCATGTGTTCGGCGAGTCGCCGACTGGCCAGCTGCGCCGCGACACCCTGCTGGCCTTGCTGCGCATCCCACGTGGCGATGGCCAGGGCGCCAATGCCAGCCTGCTGCGCGCACTGGCGCGCGGCCTGGAGCTGGGCCTAGATCCGCTGGACTGCGATATGGGCCAGGCCTGGGCGGGGCCCCGTCCACAAGTGCTGATGGCTGTGGATAACAGCCTGTGGCGCACCGTCGGCGATACCCGCGAGCGCCTGGAGCTGCTGGCGCTGAGGCTGATCGAACAGCGCCTGGCAGGGGAGTGCAGCGAAGCCTTTGGCGCCGAGGTGGCGCTGATTCTCGACGGCCTGGCCGAGCATATCGCGCCGTTGCTGGATGCCTGCGGCGACGCCGAAATGGGCGGTCTGCTGGCCGCGCTGGAGGGGCGTTTCGTGCCTGCCGGGCCGAGTGGCGCGCCGAGTCGCGGACGCTTGGACGTGCTGCCCACTGGGCGCAACTTCTTCACCGTCGACGTGCGCCACTTGCCCACGCCCACTGCCTGGCGCCTCGGCGTGCAGGCGGCGGATCGCCTGCTGGAGCGCCACCTGCAGGACGAGGGCGACCACCTGCGCCAGCTCGGCCTGTCGGTATGGGGCACGGCGACCATGCGTACCGGCGGCGACGATATCGCCCAGGCGCTGGCGCTGATGGGCGTGCGCCCGGTATGGCAGCCGGGTAGCCAGCGCGTCGAGCGTTTCGATGTGTTGCCGCTGGAGCAGTTGGGCCGCCCCCGGGTGGATGTCACCCTGCGCGTGTCGGGCTTCTTCCGCGATGCCTTCAGCAACCTGATCCGCCTGTTCGACGAGGCCGTGCAGGCGGTGATCGAGCTGGACGAGCCGGAAGACATGAACCCGCTGTCGGCGCGGGTCTGGCGCGAGTCGCTGGCGCTCAAGGATGGTGGCCTGGATGAAGCCGAGGCGCGGCGTCAGGCCGGCTGGCGGGTGTTCGGCGCCAAGCCGGGGGCCTATGGCGCCGGGGTGCAGAACGCCATCGAGGAGCGCCTGTGGCAGAGCCGCGCGGATCTGGCCGAGGTGTATCTGAACTGGGGCGGCTACGCCTACGGCAGCGGCGCCGAGGGCGCACCCGCGCGGCAGCGCTTCGTCGAGCGCCTGGAGCAGATGCAGGCGGTGCTGCACAACCAGGACAACCGCGAGCACGACATCCTCGATTCCAACGACTACTACCAGTTTCAGGGCGGCATGCTGGCGGCGGTGGAAACCCTGCGCGGGCTTAAGGTGGCCAGCTACTTTGGCGACAACAGCCAGCCGGATACGCCGCGCATCCGCAGCCTCAAGGAAGAACTCAACCGTGTGGTGCGTGCCCGTGCTGCCAATCCCAAGTGGATCGAGGGCATGAAGCGCCACGGCTACAAGGGCGCCTTCGAGCTGGCGGCGACCATCGACTACCTGTTCGCCTTCGACGCCACCAGCGAGCTGGTGGACGACCACCAGTACGCGCTGCTCACCGATGCCTACCTGCTCGACAAGGACACCCGCGATTTTATCCAACAGCACAACCCGGGGGCGCTCAACGATATCCTCGAACGCCTGCTGGAAGCCCAGCAGCGCGGCCTGTGGGAGAATCCCGGCGAGTACCGCGAAGCGCTGGAAAACCTGCTGCTCGATAGCGAGGAAAGCTGATGCGAGCGCTTTTCTCGCCTCTCCCGTTGATGGCAGAGGGAATATTTCGTAGCCCGGATGCAATCCGGGGCGGTCTGAGTCATCACTCCCGGATTTCATTCGGGCTACAGTCGCAACGCATTTATCCACAGGCCTGAGCCATGACCGAATACCACTTCCCCCTCGCCGCCGTGGTCGGTGCCGATTCGCTGAAGCTGGCGCTGTGCCTGGCGGCCATCGACTCGGCCATCGGCGGCGTGCTGATCGAAGGCCCGCGCGGCATGGCCAAGTCCACCCTGGCCCGAGGCCTGGCCGATCTGCTGGAGGGCGGGCGCTTCGTCACCCTGCCGCTGGGGGCGAGCGAGGAGCGCATCGTCGGCACCCTGGATCTGGACGCGGCGCTGGGCGAAGGTCGGGCGCAGTTCTCTCCCGGGCTGCTGGCGCGCGCCAACGGCGGCGTGCTCTATGTCGATGAGGTCAACCTGCTGCCGGATCATCTGGTCGATCTGCTGCTCGATGCCGCCGCCAGCGGGGTCAACCATGTCGAGCGTGACGGCATCTCCCATCGGCATGCCGCGCGCTTCGTGCTGATCGGCACCATGAACGCCGAGGAGGGTGAGCTGCGTCCGCAACTGCTCGATCGCTTCGGCCTCAACCTGGCCCTCGATGGCCAGCCGCAACCGGCCGAACGCGCCGAGATCGTCCGTCGCCGGCTGGCCTTCGATGCCGATCCTGCTGCTTTCCTGCAACGCTGGCAGGGCGAGCAGGATGCCCTCGCTGCCCGTTGCCAGAACGCCCGCCAGCGCCTGGTCGATATCCCGCTGGATGACGCCGCCTTGAGCGAGATCAGCCAGCGCTGCTTCGCTGCCGGCGTCGATGGTCTGCGCGCCGATCTGGTCTGGCTGCGCGCCGCTCGCGCCCATGCCGCCTGGCGCGGCGCGGCGGCTATCGAGCCTGTGGATATCGACGCAGTGGAGGACTTCGTCCTGCGCCATCGCCGTCGCCAGCAACAGCCGCCGGCTGCCACGCCGCCCGAGCAGAACCAGGCGCCGCAGCAGGCGCGGCAGCAGAGCCAGGGCGAAGGTCAGTGGGGTGAGCTGCCGGCGCAGCCACAGGCCATGGGCGAGCGGCGCGTACCGCCGCGCTGGGCAAAAAAGCCCTGAGCATCCGCCCGCCCACAGCCACAGGCG